>DATIWW010000236.1:0-3871 GCA_035519175.1 Terriglobales bacterium | reverse complement strand
GCCGGAAGTGGCGGATGCCGGTCAGGACCATGGCCAGGCCCAGGCGGTTGGCGGCCTCGATGATCTCCTGGTCGCGCACCGAGCCCCCGGGCTGGATGATGGCGGTAGCGCCCGCCTTGGCGATCTCCTCCACCCCGTCGGGGAAGGGGAAGAAGGCGTCGGAGGCGGCCACCGTTCCCTTCACCGGCAGCACCGCCTTCATGGCGCCGATCCTGGCGGAGTCCACGCGGCTCATCTGCCCGGCGCCCACGCCCACCGTCTGCCCCTCGCGCGCGTAGACGATGGCGTTGGACTTCACGTGCTTGCAGATCTTCCAGGCGAAGAGCAGGGCGCGCATCTCCTCATCGCTGGGCGGGCGGGTGCTGACCACCTTGACGTCCTTGGGGTCGAGCCGGTGCAGGTCGTTGTCCTGCAGCAGGGCGCCGCCCGAGACCGCCTTGAGCACGTAGCGCAGGGGGTCGGGGGTGGCCTCCAGCAGGCGCAGGTCCTTGCGCTTGGCGAAGCGCTCGCGCGCGGCCGGGTCGAAGGAGGAAGCGATGATGCACTCGATGAACAGGGCCACGCCGTTGTGGCGCAGTCCGGCGATGGCCTCGGCGAGGGCGCCGTCCACCGGGCGGTTGAGCGCGATCACCCCGCCGAAGGCGGAGACGGGGTCGCCGGCAAAGGCCTTCTGGAAGGCCTCGATGGCGTCCTTGCCGGTGGCGCTGCCGCAGGGGTTGGTGTGCTTGATGATGCAGCAGAAGGGCTCGTCGAACTCCAGCGCCAGCTCCCAGGCCGCCTGCAGATCCACGATGTTGTTGTAGGAAAGCTCCTTGCCCTGGAGCTGCTTGCCGTTGGCCACGCCCCGGCTGGAGCCGTCAGAGTACATGGCGGCCTTCTGGTGCGGATTCTCGCCGTAGCGCAGGTCCATGACCTTGCGGTAAGACAGGCGCAGGGTCTCGGGGAAGGCGGCGGGGGGCGCCGTCTCGAAGCGGCCGTCGCGGCAGGCGATGCGCTCCAGGGTGGAAGCGATGGCGGAGTCATAGGCGGCGGTGGTGGCAAAGGCCTTCTGCGCCAGCCGCCACTGGGTGGCCAGGGAGAGTTCCCCGCCGGATTTTTCCATCTCCTCGGCCAGGGCAGCGTAGTCGGCGGGCGAGGTGACCACCGCCACGTCCTGGAAGTTCTTGGCGGCGGAGCGGATCATGGAAGGCCCGCCGATGTCGATGTTCTCGACGATCTCCTGGAAGTCCACGCCGGGCTGCGCCGCCGTCTTCTCGAAGGCGTAGAGGTTGACCACCACCATGTCGATGGGCAGGATGCCGTGCTGGGCGACGGCGGCGCGGTGCTCAGGCTTGGCCCGCATGTGCAGGATGCCGCCGTGCACCTTGGGGTGAAGGGTCTTGACCCGGCCGTCTAGCATCTCGGGAAAGCCGGTGAGTTCGGAGATGTCCTTCACGGCGATGCCGGCCTCGCGCAGCAGCTTGGCGGTGCCGCCGGTGGAGACCAATTCCACGCCCAGCGCGGCCAGGCGGCGGGCAAAGTCGGCGACTCCGGTCTTGTCGGTGACGCTGAGGACGGCGCGCTGGATCCTGGACACGTTCCCCCCTTGGGCCACGGGCAGCCGCGCCCCGGTCGCGTTGCGGCCGCGAAGGCGGGCTCCGGTCCGATTGTGGTTGGTAATGCGTTCGTGAGCGCGGCCGGGCCCGCCGCGCTCCTGGGATTCACGTCTTGGCCTTGGCTTTCAGACGCACCTGGCCCTTTTCCACTTCCACCGAGTATTCCACCGAATGGCAGCCATAGTCCTTGCGGATCTGCTCGGTCTTCTTTTTCACGAAGGCCTTGAACGAATCAAAGTTCCCCCCGGCTCCCGCGGCCTCGCCGGACTGCTTCCTGGCGTCCATCATGGCGTCGAACAGCTTCTGCACGTTGTCGTGCTCCTTCTCCACGTCGGAGCAGCGCACCCGAAAGGGCTCGGCCGCCACCTGGCCCTCGGGCGCCTCCTCCAGGGCCTCGGCGGCCGCCACCTCTTCCTCGCGGCGCATGCCGGCGATGCCCAGGACCGCGTCCTGGGGACGGCGGTAGCCCTCCTCCTTGATCTTCATCTTCTGGCGCCATAGGTCGCTGAACAGGGCGTAACGCTGCGCGATGGAGTTGTACTTGAAGCGCTGGGCGAAGTTCAGGCGCTGCGAGTCGCTGTACTTCTTCAGCAGCGACTTCACGCGCCACTCCGTGTCCTCGGGAGGCTTCTTGGAGCCGCCTCCGAAGAACATGTCGTACTCGATCTTGAGCCGCCTCACGGCTTCGTCGAGGGCGTTGAGTTCTTCTTCGACCGTCACGGAGTATCTCCCAGGAAGAACGGAATATACCACTGAAAATCTTACCCGGCCAGCGTGCCTCCGGGCAGCGTCTGCTTCTTCGCCCCGGGGACGCCGGGCACCCTCCTCGGCCGCAGTGGAAGCGGTGCTGGAATGGGCCTCCCGAGTTCGGCAATCCTCCCCAATCGCTCACCACCGGAGTCCCAGATGGATCTGCGAAGGCTCATTCCGCTGGTTGCGGTGGTGCTGCAGGCCGGCGCGCTGTTCGCTCAGGCGCCGGCGCAATCGCCGCGCGACGCCGTCCTGGAGGTGCTGTTCGCGACCCAGCCGGAAACCGTGGAGCGCCACCTGCTGAAAGCAACCGCGGCCGCACTGCAGGATCCCAGGATGGCGCCCAGCGTGCGCGACGCTTTCCCGGGTACCCTCATGGTGGTCGCCACGATGGACGCGGAGGGCGGAGACGTTTCCCGCGGCTAGCGTCCGCCGCTGGCGGCCATCTTCTTGACCATGGCCAGCACCAGCTTGCGGTCGCTGTCGTTCAGGCTGGAGGAATAGCGCCGGATCTGAGTGAGGAAGCGGATCTCGTCCTCGCTCAATTGGGGGATGTTCTTGGCATGCCCGTTGTCGTTGACGTGCTCGGCAAAGAAGTGGGCCAGCGGCATCTCCATGGCCCCGGCGATCTTGGCCAGCGTGTCCAGCGAGGGAATGGTGTGACCGTTCTCCACCCGGGAGAGGTAGCAGCGCAGCAGCCCGGTGCGCTTCTCGATGTCGCCTTGCGACATCCCTTTCTGCAAACGAAAATTCCGAATGGTTTCGCCGATATTCATAGCGGGCCGGTCAAGCAGGTCATCCAAGGGCGTTCGGGGAGTGCGGGAATAGTAATCAGGGGGCAACCGGGTTGCAAGCAGAATTTTTCTTTCTCGATACCCCAGGCGCGCGCGCTGCGGCCGCGACCCGGCTTCACTTCGGGCGCAGCTCCAGTTCCAGGTAAAGGGTGTGCGCCATGGGATTCTCGCGGTAGGGCGGTATCTCGCGGAAGCCGATGGAACGGTACATGGCGACCGCGGCCTGCATCTTGTCGGCGACCGTGTCCAGCCGCATCTTCTGGTAGCCAATGCTACGGGCCCCGGCGATCACGGCGTCGGCGAGCGCCCGCCCCACGCCCTTGCCTTGGTAGGCGGGACGCACGTACAAGCGCTTCATCTCGCAGATGGATCCGCCCAGCGGACGCAGGGCGACGCAGCCCGCCGGTTCCTCTGCGCCTTCCGCATGAGCCAGCAGCAGGCGCCCCGCGGGTGGCGCGTATTCCCAGGGCAGCTCCGCCAGTTCCCGGTCGAAGCCCTGGAAGCACAGGCTGAAGCCCAGCCACTCGGCGTATTCCAGGAAGAGCTTGCGGGCCTGCTCGATCTGCTGCGGGCTCTCGGCCCGCTCGATCTGGAGGGTGCCCGCCCTCATCCCATCAGCATCCCGCCGTTCACGTTGAGCACGTGGCCGGTGATGTAGCCGGCCTCGTCGGAGGCCAGAAAGCGCACCGCGTGGGCCACGTCCAGGTCGCTGCCCGGCCGTCCCTGGGGGAT
>DATIWW010000235.1:0-3320 GCA_035519175.1 Terriglobales bacterium | reverse complement strand
ACCACCTCGACCGCCACCGCAGCCTGCAGGCGTACATCTCGGCCAAGGCGCGCATCTTCGAGAACCAGAGCCGCGACGACTACGCCGTGCTCAACGCCGACGATCCCACCTGCCTGCGCCTGGCCGACGACTGCCGCGCCCACACCCGCTTCTTCAGCCGCAAGGGCGAACTCAAGCACGGCGCCTACGTGAAGGAAGGGAAGATCTACTGGCGCGAAGAAGAGAGCGGCGAGCAGGAGATCATGCCGGCCGGCAGCATCGCCCTCAAGGGCACGCACAACCTGGAAAACGTGCTGGCCGCGGTGTGCGTGGGCCGCCTGGTCAACGTCGAGCCCCACCGCATCCGCCGCGCCGTGGAGGAGTTCAAGGCGGTCGAGCACCGCCTGGAGTTCGTGGCCTCCATCCGCGGCGTGGATTACTACAACGACTCCAAGGCCACCAACGTGGACGCCACCACCAAGGCCCTGGAATCCTTCCCCGCGGGCATCCACATCATCCTGGGCGGCAAGGACAAGGGCAGCGACTACTCCGTGCTCAACCCGCTGCTGAAGTCGCGCGCCAAGCGCGTGTACACCATCGGCGCGGCCGCAGCCAAGATCGAATCGCAGATCGCCGGCGCCGCCGAGATCGTCCACGCCGAGACGCTGGAGAACGCGGTGCGCCGCGCCGCCGAGGCCGCCACGCCCGGCGACGTAGTGCTGCTGGCTCCCGCCTGCGCCAGCTTCGACCAGTTCGAGAACTACGAGCATCGCGGCCGCATCTTCAAGGAGACCGTAGCCGCCCTGGCCGCCAAGTCCGCCGGCAAGACGGAGCCCGGCGTCAAGGGAGGGGCCGCCTGAGCCTCCATGGCTAAGCGCGTCAGTGTCGACAAGACGCTCTTCACCGTGACCGTGCTGCTGGTCTTCGTCGGCCTGGTGATGGTCTTCAGCGCCTCCGCGGTCATGGCCCAGGAGCGCTACGGCTCCGCCTACACCTTTCTGCTGCGCCAGTTGACCTGGGCGGTGGTGGGCCTCACCGTGATGGTGCTGGTCATGAACCTCGACTACCGCCGCTGGAAGCATCCGGCGGTGGTCTTCTCCCTGCTGGGGGCTACCACCCTCATGCTGGTGGCGGTCTTCTTCCTCGACCGCGCCCACAACACCCACCGCTGGTTTCACCTGGGGCCGTTCTCCTTCCAGCCCTCCGAGCTGGCCAAGCCTGTCCTCATCCTCTTTCTCGCCTATTTCCTGGAGAGCCGCACCAAGTCCATGGACGACTGGCGCGGCACCCTGCTGCCCGCCGCCGTGCCCTCGCTGGTTTTTGCTGCGCTCATCATCAAGCAGCCCGACCTGGGCACCGGGCTGGCCTGCCTGGCGGTGACCGCCGTGGTCCTGTTCGTGGCCGGCATCCGCCTGCGCTACTTCGGCTACGCCGGCGCGGCGCTGCTGCCGGTCTGCTACTTCCTGATCTTCCGCGTGCAGTGGCGCTACGACCGCATCCTGGCCTTCCTCAATCCCTATTCCGACCCCCTGGGCCGCGGCTTCCACATCATCCAGTCGCTGATCGCGGTGGGTACCGGCGGCTTCGCCGGGGTGGGCCTGATGGAAGGCAAGCAGAAGCTCTTCTACCTCCCCGAGCCCCACACCGACTTCATCTTCGCGGTCATCGCCGAGGAATTGGGTCTGGTGGGCGCCGTGGCCGTAGTCGCCCTCTTCGCCGTGTTCCTGGCGCGTGGCATGCGCGCCGCCCTGCGCGCCCAGGACCCCTTCGCCCGCTTCTTGGCCGTGGGCATCACCGCCATGGTGGTGGTGCAGGCGCTGATCAACATCAGCGTGGTGCTGGGCTTGCTGCCCACCAAGGGCATCCCCTTGCCCTTCATCTCCTACGGCGGCTCGTCGCTGTTCGTGACCCTGGCCAGCGTGGGGGTGTTGCTCAACATCACCCAGCACACGGAGTGATATGCGCGCGATCCTGGCGGGAGGCGGCACCGGCGGGCACGTGATCCCTGCCCTGGCCATCGCCCAGGAACTGCGCTCCCGCTATTCCGCCGAAGTGATCTTCGTGGGCACCGCCCGCGGCATCGAGACCCGCCTGGTGCCCGCCGCCGGCTTCCGCCTGGAGCTGGTGCAGGTGGGCGCGCTCAAGGGCGTCAGCCTGGCCACTCGCGCCCGCACTCTCTTCGACCTGCCCCGCGCCGTGGTGCGCTCCGGGCGCATACTGGCGGACTTCCGCCCCCAGGTGGTGATCGGGGTGGGCGGCTACGCCTCCGGCCCCGCCATGCTGGCCGCGGCGCTCTCCGGCATTCCCACCTTGGCCTTCGAGCCCAACGTCATTCCCGGCTTCGCCAACCGCCTCCTCGCACCCATGGTGAGCGCCGCCGCCGTGCACTTCCCCGAGACCGCGCGCTGGTTTCGCGGCGCCGCCGTGACCGGCGTGCCCGTGCGCCGCCAGTTCTTCGAGATTCCGCCGCGCCCCGCCGGTGTGCCTCCTACCCTGCTGGCCTTCGGCGGCAGCCAGGGAGCCAGCGCGCTGAACCGCGCGCTCGCCTCCGCGCTCCCGGCGCTGCTGCGCGCCCTGCCCGGGCTGCACATCCTCCACCAGACCGGCGAGCGCGACTATAATGACGCGCAGGCGGCATACCTGCAGGCGAGGATTTCGGCGGAGGTCTTTCCCTTCATCGACGACATGCCCGGGGCCTTTGCCCGCGCCAGCCTGCTGCTGTGCCGCTCCGGCGCCAGCACCGTGGCCGAGGTGACGGCAGCGGGCAAGCCGGCGGTCTTCGTCCCGTTTCCCCGCGCCGCCGACGACCACCAGCGCCGCAACGCCGAGGCCCTGGCCCAGGTGGGCGCGGCCGTGGTCATCCCGGAGGCGGAATTGACCGCTGAGCGCCTGGTGGAGACGGTGTCGAAGCTGTTGGGTGACCGCGCGCGGCTGGCGCACATGGGCACCGCCGCCCGCCGCCTGGCCCATCCCGACGCCGCCGGCGCCATCGCCGCCATGGCCGCGCGGTTAGCTAGTAGCTAGCAGCTAGGAGCCAGAAGCTCTTGTTCGCCAAGATCCAACGCGTACACTTTGTGGGCATCGGCGGCATCGGCATGAGCGGCATCGCCGAGGTCTTGCTCACCCTGGGATACCGCGTCTCCGGTTCCGACCTGAAGCACTCCCCGGTGACCGAGCGCCTGGCCTCGCTGGGCGCCACCGTGATGGAGGGCCACCGCGCCGAGAACGTGGCCGGCGCCGAGGTGGTGGTCACCTCTTCCGCCATCGGCCCCGACAATCCCGAGGTGGTGGAGGCGCGCGCCCGCCACCTGCCCGTCATCCAGCGCGCCGAGATGCTGGCC
>DATIWW010000234.1:0-3087 GCA_035519175.1 Terriglobales bacterium | reverse complement strand
TCTGCGATAACCGGAGACGAACACGATGGCGGATGCGGCGGTGCATCACCCGGCGGTAGGGGCGTACGAGCCGCCCCTGTTCCGCACCAACTCCAAGAAGCTGGGCATGTGGTTCTTCCTCATGTCCGACTCCCTGACCTTCGGGGCGCTGCTGTTCGCCTACAGCTACGGGCGGATCTCGACGCCGGGCTGGCCCATGCCCTTCCACGGCGCCAGCATCGTGCGCGCCACCATCATGACCGCCTTCCTGCTCTCCAGCTCGCTGACCATGGTGCTGGGCGTGGCGGCGGCCTCGCACGGCAAGATGAGCGCGGCGCGCGGCTGGCTGCTGGCCACCATGGCGCTGGGCGCCGGCTTCGTCATCCTGCACGCCTGGGAGTGGACCGGGCTGATGCACGAAGGCATGCGCTTGCCCATCTTCCCGGCGCCAGCGGGCGCGGAAAGCGGCGGCGAACTGGCGCAGGTGCGCCAGACGGTGCCGCAGTTCGCCGGCACCTTCTTCACTCTCACCGGCATGCACATGCTGCACGTCACCCTGGGGGTGGTTTACCTGGGAGTGATCGCGCTGCGCAAGAAGTGGCTGCCCATCCTGGTGGTGCTGTGGGGGATCGCCGCCGGCGTGACCTGGTCCACTCACAACCTGGTCTTCTTCTACGGTTCCTTCGTGCTGCTGCTGGCGGCGGTGATCGCGGCCGTCATCCTGTTCCTGAAACCCAAGGCGTACGACGCCGTGGACGTCGAGGTCAGCGGGCTGTACTGGCACTTCGTCGACCTGGTGTGGATGTTCATCTTCCCCCTGGTGTACCTCATGTCCACCAGGATCCAGTAGGAGCGAGCGGATGACGGTTGATACCCAAGTCGCGAACCACGAGGCCGTGCCCCAGCACGAGCACAAGCTGGGAGTGTTCTTCTACGTCTGGGCGGCGTTGCTGGTCTTCACCGGGATCGAGGTCTTCCTGGCCTACCAGAACATGGAGCCGGTGAAGATGCTGCTCATCCTGATGGCGCTCTCCGTCGTCAAGGCGGCGCTCATCATCCTGTTCTTCATGCACATGAAGTACGAGAGCCAGCGCATGCGCCGGGTGCTGATGCCGGTGCTGGTGATCTGCCTGTGCCTGATGTCCATGTTCTTCGCCGATGCGGTGCGCATCATCCACCTGGGAGTGAGGTAGCCATGAAAAGGCGACTGGCGACGCTGACCCTGGGGCTGGCCCTGGCCCTACCGGCCTTCGGACAGGGCTGCTCCATGTGCTACACCTCGGCCGAAGGCGCCAACCAGAGGGGCCAACTCGCTCTCAGCCACGCGGTCATCATCCTGATGATCCCTACCCTGGGTCTGATCGCGGGCTTCGTCGGCATGACGGTTTACTTCAAGGACAGCCACCAGCGCGAGGACGGCGACGCACTGCTACCCGGCGACGAGCAGTTCTGAACCGCAGCAAGGGGAATGGGAGCCCGGGCGCGCGCGCCCGGGCTTTCGCATTTTGGGCGCGGCGGCAGCAGCGTTGCGCCTGGAGTTATAATCAGGGATTCCCTGCCCCATGCCGACCCGATCCGAGGAAGGTGCCGCCCTGAGGAGCCGACGGGGCGGCGAAGGCCCCGCCGCAACGGCCACCCCACACGAAGCCATCGTGGTGCGCGGCGCCCGCGTCCACAACCTGAAAAACATCGACGTCGACATCCCGCTGAACACCCTGACGGTGGTGACCGGGGTCTCGGGCTCGGGCAAGTCTTCTCTGGCCTTCGACACCATCTACGCCGAGGGGCAGCGGCGCTACGTGGAGTCGCTCTCCGCCTACGCCCGCCAGTTCCTGGAGCGCATCGAGAAGCCGGACGTGGACGTGATCGAGGGCATCGCCCCCGCCGTGGCCATCCGGCAGAAGAACACCACGCGCAACCCGCGCTCCACCGTGGCCACCGCCACCGAGATCTACGACTACCTGCGCCTGCTGTTCGCGCGCGTGGGCCGCACCTTCTGCCTGAAGTGCGGCAGCGAGGTCAGGAAGGACACGGTGGACGAGGTCGCCGCGGCCGTGCTCGCGATGGAGGAAGGGACGCGGCTCCATGTCCTGTTCCCGCTGCGGGCTCCGGCCGCGATCCCGGCGGCTGAGGCCAAGCCCAAGGCACGGAAGAAGACCCGGGCCGAAACCGGGGGGCAAGCCGCGGCCACCTCCGACCTGCTCAAGTCGCGCCTCTTCGAATTGCGCAAGGCGGGCTTCAACCGGCTCTACCAGAAGGGGCAGGTCTTCGAGTTCTCGACGCCGGAGTCCCTGCTCGACGTCGACTTCTCCGCGCCCGTGTTCCTGCTGGTGGACCGCCTGGCGGTTTCGCCCGGGATCCGCGCGCGCCTGGTGGACGCCGTCGAGATCGCCTACCGCGAGTCCGGCGAGGTGGTCCTGGAGACCGCGCCCCGCGGCGACCAGCCGCCGCAGCCACTGCGCCTGGCCCAGCGCTTCGAGTGCAAGCGCTGCCAGATCCGCTACGAGGAGCCGGAGCCGCGCCTGTTCTCCTTCAACAATCCCTACGGCGCCTGCCCGCGCTGCCAGGGCTTCGGCAACACCATCGATTTCGACATGGACCTGGTGGTCCCCGACAAGCAGAAGAGCCTGGGCGAGGGCGCCATCGAGCCCTGGACCAAGCCCAAGTACCGCCCGCTGTTCGCCGACCTCAAGCGCTTCGCCAAGTTGCACGATATCCCCCTGGACACGCCCTGGGCGGAGCTGGAGCCCGCACAGCGGCAACGGGTGATGGAGGGAGACGGGCGCTTTCCCGGGCTGAACGGTTTCTTCGCCTACCTGGAGCGCAAGAAGTACAAGCTGCACGTGCGCGTCTTCCTGAGCCGCTACCGCGGCTACGCCACCTGCACCGAGTGCGGCGGAGCGCGCCTGCGGGCCGAGGCCCGCCATGTGCGCGTCGCCGGCAAGAACATCTGCGAGGTCTCAAGCCTGACGGTGGAGCAGGCGGCGGCGTTCTTTCGCGAGCTGGCGCTCACCCCGGCGCAGGAGGAGATCGCGGGCAAGGTGCTGGAGGAGATCCGCGAGCGTCTTGCCTTCCTCAACGACGTGGGGCTCGATTACCTCACGCTCG
>DATIWW010000233.1:0-3732 GCA_035519175.1 Terriglobales bacterium | reverse complement strand
GCGGCAGCGCCCCCTCCGGATCCCCCGCCGGCGGCGCCGGCACCTCCACCAACCCGCCCACCGCCGCCGATCTCGGCGTCGACCCCAACGCCTACGTCGAGTACCAGCCCAACCAGGGCCAGGTGCAGATCACCTATCCCGATGGCAGCACGGAGACGCGTCCATGGCCGCCCCGATGAGCCCGCGCTCCGCCCGCCCGGGGCCTGCGGCCGCGCGCCCGCCCGCCGCCCCTGCTCCCGCCTGGCGCAGCTACCTGGGCGACATCCTGTGGGCGGCGCGCGTCATCGCCGGCGCCGTGATCCTGGTAGCCGGACGCAGTTGGCCCACCTACTGGCACCAGCTCTCGTTCCTGATCATCCTCGCCCTCCTCACCTATCCCGTGCGCTCGGTGCGCTGGGGGACGATCTACAACTTCTTCCTCGCCGGCTCCCTCTTCGCCTGGGTGATCGTGGGCGTGCAGTACGTGATCGAGAGGGTGATCTTCGGCGGCCACCTGCCGCTGGTGGGTAGCGTGCTGGTGGCGCCCGTCAGCGAGGAGATCGGCAAGGTCCTGCCGCTGCTGCTGCTGGTGCTGGCGGGCTGGCGCGGCTTCCGCATCAGCTACGGGGCCTGCGACCTCATGCTCTGCGGCGCCGCCCTGGGCAGCGGCTTCGGCCTGCTGGAGGACGCCTTCCGCGGCGCCCACTCCTATCCCACGCCCTCCGGCCCGGCGCTGTTCGGCCTCGCTCTCTTTCCCGACAGCTACGGCGGCTTCCTCGGCCACGGCGCCGCCACCGCCTTCGTCGCCCTCGCCCTGGGCTTCCTCATGTACGCCTGGCGCTGGCGCCGCTGGCTGGTGCCCGCCCTGGCGGCCGCTCTCCTCGCTCTCTTCTGGATGATGGTGGACCACGCTTTCGCCAACTTCGCCACCTTCGGCTTCAACCAGCCCTGGCTGGCGCCGGTGCGCTGGATGTGGCAGCTCGACGGCAATGGGCGCCTCTCGCCCTACGTGCTGCTGGCCCTGATCCTGCTCACCCTGGCGGCCGAGCGCCTGCTGCTGTGGCGCACCCTCCGCGGCTTCCGCCGCCTGCCCGCTTCCGCCTGGTTCGCCTACTGGAAGCGTCCCTGGCAGCGAGGCTGGGGATATCCCCAGTTGCGGGCCACGGTGCGGCGCGTCTGGGCCTTCCTGCAATACGTGCTCTGCTATCGCCGGCTCGCCTTTCTCATGCTCCACTGGAAGGGCGACGCTCCTCCCGACCGGACGGCGTTCGCACCCTTGATCGCGCGCTACACCGGCAAGGTGGTGGTGGCGCAGATGGCAGCGAGGCAATCATGAAGTCCTTCTTGTCGTGGATGGCGGCGCTGGCGGTGGTGGCCGGCCTGGCCGCCGGCGGCTACTATCTCTACCAGCAGGCTTCGGGCGGCGGCAGCGCGGGCAGCGGAGCGGCGGGCTCCGGCGGCCACGTGATGACTGCCTCCTCCACCGGGGTCTCGCTTGCCCTCACCAACGGCACCCACTACGTGCTCACCGTCACCATGAAGCAGGGCACCGAGCTGGTGCGCTTCGAGATCGCCCCCGGCCACACCGAAACCAAGAGCTTTCCCGCCGGCACCTACAGCGTGGACGGCAAGATCTCCGACCCTTCCACCGATCCCTTTTCCACCTCCTGGACCTTCCAGGACGGCCAGTACAGCGCCACCTTCTCCCGCGACCAGCAGACGGGACAGGTGGCGGTGCTGATGGAGGCGGGGCAGGCTCAGGGACAGAGCCAGGGCAGCCAGGGCAAGCCCAAGTCGCCGCCCAAGTCGCGCCCCTGATTCTAGGAACTGGAAACGAGAAACTAGAAACTGCTTCGTCACTGCTTGCGCAGCACGATCTCCACCCGGCGGTTCTTCTGCCGTCCCTCGGGATTGTCGGAGCCGTCGGGATTCTTGTTGGGGGCCACCGGCTTGGTCTCTCCCCAGCCCTGGGTGGTGATGCGCGCGGCCGCCATCGAAGCGTTCTTCACCAGCCACTCCTTCACCGAGTTCGCCCGCTGGTCGGAAAGGCGCATGTTGTAGGCGTGGGTGCCCTTGCCGTCGGTGTGCCCCTCGATGAGCATGGTGTAGTCGGGATAGGCGGCCGCCACCTGGCCCACCTTGCCCAGCGTGGCCGTGGCCTCGGGCTTGAGCGTGTACTTGTCGAAGTCGAAGAGCACGTCGGCGGCCAGCTCGATGCGGATCTCCTGCCCCGTCACCTTGGCGTTCAGGTCTTCCAGCACCCCCTGGATGCCGCTCGACACACCCACGATGTCCAGGATCTTGGCGTTGGCCAGCGCCGCCTTGGCCGCGGCGTTGGTCTCGGCCGAGTCGGGATCGCTGTACTTCTCGTTCTGCGCGTGGCAGGCGCACACCGCCAGCAGCACCAGCAGCGCCACTCGTCGGCAGAATCTCGGCATAGTCCGGCCCTCGCTGGCTCTACTTGTCGCTGATAGGAACGTCGTCGAACGGCGGCGCGAGGGGCGTGACCAGCGTGATCTTGCTCATGTCCGTGGGAGGCGCCGGGAACTTCGCCCACCACTGCCAGGACTGCCCGGGCTCGATGTCGGCGTTCAGGTTGCCAAAACCATTCGGCTGCGTCGCCAGGTACGCGCCCTCGGAATCCTTGAGGATGAGATATTTCTTGCTGCCGGCGGTGACGTAGAACTTCTCGTAGTCCCGGGCCTCGATCACGCTCAGCTTGACCGGCTGGCCGCTGGTGTTGCGGAAGCGCACTTTCACGGTGAGCACGCCGTCGCCGCGCTTGCACTCGATCAGGTCGGCCACCAGGCCCGCCTGGTTGGCGTCCTGGCTCTGGATGGCGGGTGTGGCGGGCGCCGCCGCCGGGGCGGCCGCCGGGGTGGCGGCTGGCGCCGGAGCGGCTGCCGGCTGGCCGGCGGTGGTCGTCGTGGTGCTCGGCTCGCTCTTGCTGCAACCCGCCGCCAACAGCAGCGCCGCGAGGCTGAACAAGAGCAGGATGTGCGAATTGCGGTTGTGCGCCATGGACGGCCTCCTTGGCTAGCGCGTCATCAGTGGCCTGGTACCTTTTCGGGGACCCCCAAAAGAGTGCCGCAACTTATACGTCAATCCCCGCCCGATTTCAACCTTCTCCGCGCCGCACTCTCTGCTTGCAATCCCTCCATTCGGGAGCATAATGGCGCGCTGACAAGGAGGGTTGATGAAGCGCATTTTCCTCGCAGGTCTGCTGGGCGGCATTGCCATGTTCGCCTGGACCTCCCTGGCCCATTTGGTCCTGCCTCTGGGCAAGACCGGCGTCCAGGAGATCCCCAACGAGGCCCCCGTGCTCGCCGCCATGCAGGCCAGCCTGGGCCAGAACTCCGGCTTGTACTTCTTCCCCGGCCTGGGACTGGGCCCCAACGCCACGCCCGAGCAGGACCGCGCCGCCATGAAGGATTACCAGAAGAAGCTGGACGCCAATCCTTCCGGCATCCTGATCTACCGCCCCGCCGCCAGCGTCAAGGCTCTGGACCCGCGCCAACTGGGCATCGAGTTCCTCACGGAATTCCTGGAGGCGCTGCTGGCCGCCTTCCTGCTGGCGCAGACCCGGCTCGGCTACCTCGGGCGGGTGGGCTTCGTGCTCGTGGCCGGCATCCTGGCCGCCATGACCACCAACGTCCCCTATTGGAACTGGTTCGGCTTCCCCACCAACTACACCGAGGCCTACATGACCATTGAGATCGTGGGCTACCTGTGCGCCGGCCTGGTGGCCGCCGC
>DATIWW010000232.1:0-3653 GCA_035519175.1 Terriglobales bacterium | reverse complement strand
GCGGATTGGACGGGTCAATTGGCGGGTCAGATCGGGGGGTGGGTCCGCTAAGCGGTGGCGCCGGCTAATGACGGAAGCACCTGAATCTGCACCAGATTGGCCGCCGCGGGTTTGCGGGACAGCAGGTTGGCTGAGGGGACTCCGGTTCTCGCGAAGGATTTCTCGCAGTCTTGCGTCGACGGCCCGCGCATGTTTCCCTCCATGAAAGCCAAACCGGGGCAGCGTGTGCAGGTCGAGCCGTGGGTGCACTGCGAGCAGCCGGTCAGGTCTTTTAACCGGATCGAGCGCACTTCCTTCAGCTGATCGGAATGGCGCCAGATATCGACGAATCGCTGCTGTCGCACGTTCCCACACGGCAACGGGAACTGGACGCAGGGATACACGTCGCCGTAAGGAGACACGTAGGCGGCGGTGTGTCCGGCGCTGCAGGGCAGAGACTGCAGTGCGTCTTCGGTTGGGCCTGCGGGCACGGCGCAGAATTCCTCGACATCGCCGACCAGCGACTGGTCGCGGAAGACCTGCTGCAGCGCGCCTTCAGCGACGCCCAAGCTCACGGTCGAGCGGTTGCCGTCCATCATGGGCGTCACCGTGGGATCGAGCGTGGAACTGACCCCCAGTTCCTCCGCCAGGGCGCGAACGCCCTGGTAGTCCCGCATGTTCTGGGTCATCAGAACATTGGCCATGATGACCTTCAGTCCCTGCGATTTGAGAAAACGGATGGCGTCGAGCGAGCGCTTGAGCGAGCCGGGGAGCAGGGTGATGGCGTCGTGGACTTCGGGACGGTGCGAGTAGATACTGACCTGAACCGACTCCACGCCCAGGTCGCGGATGCGCGCCGCCTCGCGCTCGTGGATCATGACCGCGTTGGTCTTGAGCTTGACGCAGAACATCAGACGGCGGGCGTGCTCGAGAATCTCGAAGAAGTCGCGGCGCATCATGATCTCGCCGCCGCTGATGGTCAGGATGAAGACGCCGGCCTCGGCCATTTCCTCCAGCACACGCTTGACCTCGGCGGTGGTCATCTCGCCGTGGTCGTCGTGGTCGAGATAGCAGTGGATGCAGCGCTCGTTGCAGCGATAGGTGAGGTCGAGCTGCACCGCCAGCGGCACGCCCAGCCGCAGCGCCTTCACCCCCATCTCCGCCACCAGGCTGCTCATGCGCCTCCCTGCCCGGAGCCGCCCCGGACGATGGGCTGGTCGGAGACCAGCAGCAGCCCGTGCGCGGCCAGCCCCTCCACCAGTTCTTCCGCGTCCTTCAGGGCTTCCTCTTCCGCGACCTCATACTGCGCGCACACCTGCAGGCGCACGATCTCCTCCAGCGGGGTCGCGCCGTCGGCCGCCTCCCAGATCACCTTGGCCACCCCGTTGAGGGTGAACAGGGCGGAATCGGCCGCCGCCATCACCATCATCTCGTCGCCCAGGGCGCGGGCGGCGATGGCGGTGCTGCGCGCCACGTAGCGCTTCCCGCTCACTGGATCATCTCCCAGACCCGGGCCTCGGGGGCAAAGGTCAGGCGCCGCACCGGCATCCGCGCGGCGAACTCGCAAGCCGCCTCGAAGACCAGGCGCACGAACTCGGGCTCCTGGGCGAAGAACAGGATGTTGGCCAGCAGGCCGCGCACCGCCTCCGCCTCTGCCACCGGCTCGATGCGGTTCTCCCTTCCCTTGGCCAGCAGATAGAGGGCGGCGATAGGGGCGCGCAGGTTCTCCCCTGGGCGCGCCAGTTCGCCGTAGAACGGGGTCCCGGCGGCGAAGTAACCGCCTTCTTGCCGGGTGACGTAGGAGATCTCGTCGGTGAGCAGGGTGACGTCCGGGGGCGCCAGCCGCACCAGGGTGGTCTTGCCCGCCCCCGAGACCCCGGCGAACAGGTGGGCGCGCCCGTTCCGAATCACGCTGGAAGCATGTGCGAGGAAGCCGCCTTGCCGCGCCAGCAGCAGGGTGTGCACGATGCGCAGCACCGAATCCAGGGCATAGGGGTTGGCGGTCTGGCGGATGCGGCCGCGGGCGTTGGCCGGCTCCCACTCGGCGCGGAAGTCGCCGCGCTCCATCCGCCACCTGCCCGAGTCCCAGCGCACGCTCACGTCCTCGTCGCCGCCGCCGCTGCCGGGCGGAGCCAGGTCGATCTCGAAGTCGAAGCTGGCGCGCTCGCCGGCGCTTATGTAGCCGGCGTAGCGCTCGCGCACCAGGCGCAGGAAGGCGGCATCGCCGGAGCGCAGCCGGATGGGCAGGCCCCCGATCTCCACCACCACGTCCTTCGCCTCGGTCGTCTCCATCAAGCCCGGCACGGCGCTCCCTGTTATCACCGTAGATTGTCTCAGCATGGCCCAGGCGGGGAAAAGATGCCCAATTATATAGCCCCTTCCCTGCACCAACGTAATGCCGCCGCGGATGCGCCCCGTCTCAGGCCCGGCCCGGCAGCACGTAGCGCATGACCGCCAGGTAGTGGCAGAGGCTGCCGGCCATCACAAAGAGGTGCCAGATGGCGTGGTTGTAGGGCACCCGCCTCCAGGCGAAGAAGACCAGCCCGCCGGTGTAGGCCACGCCCCCGGCCAGGATCCAGAGCATGCCTTCGGTGTGCAGGGCCGCGAACATGGGCTTGATGGCGACCACCGCCAGCCATCCCATGGCGACGTAGAGCGCGGTCGAGACCGCCTCCAGCCGCTCCAGAAAGAAGACCTTCCACAGGATGCCGAAGACGGAGATCCCCCACACCAGGCCCAGCAGGGTCCAGCCCCAGCCGCCGCGCAGCACCACCAGGGTGAAGGGCGTGTAGGTGCCGGCGATGAGCAGGTAGATGGCGGAGTGATCGAGCAGGCGGAAGAGGCGCTTGGCGCGCGGCCCGCGCAGCGCGTGATAGAGGGTGGAGGCGGTGTAGAGCGCCAGCAGGCAGGCGCCGTAGATGCTGACCGCCACGATCAGGCGGGCGCCGCCGCGCAGCGCCGCCAGCGCGATCAGCAGCGGCACCCCCGCCAGGCACAGCGCCAGCCCCAGCCCGTGGGTCAGGCTGTTGATCAGCTCCTCGTGTCTGCGCTCCAGCGTTTCCCCGTGGCCCACGTTCTGCCTAGGGTAGACGAGTTCGGCGGAGCGGAGAAGCAGTTTCTAAAGCAGTTTCTAAAGCAGTTTCTAAAGCAGTTTCTAGTTTCTCGTTTCTAGTTTCTAGATGCGGAGCTTCGGGGCCGAGACAGCGATCGCATCAGCCCATTGATGAGGCGGGAAACCTCGTCGCACTTGGCTGGCAGCTCCTTGGCCTCTTGGGGACGGAGATAGCCTAGGTCGTCCGCGATGATCAGCTCGGTTTCGAGTTCCGTCAGCGAACCTTTGGCGTGCCCGAGGAACTGCTGGAATTCTCCCAGCGTGTTTCGTCCTTGACCTTCCGCGATATTGGCGATGACCGATACACCCGCTCGCCTCAACTGGCTCGTCAAGCCCTATCGCTCATCGTCTGGAAAGTGCCCGGTAGCTGCCTAGACGTCCCGAACCAGCGTCCGGGCTTTCTGCCATGCAATGAGGTCTTTGTATGAGTTCGACATGGCCCGCTCCTTCTAGAAACTAGAAACGAGAAACTAGAAACCGGCCTCTAGATGAAGACGCTCTCGTGATACTCCCCGAAGACGCGACGCAGGGCATCGGAGATCTCGCCCACGGTGGCGAAGGC
>DATIWW010000231.1:0-2017 GCA_035519175.1 Terriglobales bacterium | reverse complement strand
GGCGCGGGCAAGTCCATCCTCATCGACGCCCTGGCGCTGCTGCTGGGGGAGAAGGCCTCGAGCGAGGTAATCCGCCACGGGGCCGAGAAGGCGGTGGTCGCGGCGGTCTTCCGGGTCGAGGGAGCGCAGGCCGCCGCCATTCTGGAGGCCAACGGCTTGGACGAGGAAGCGGGCGAGATCATCCTGCGCCGCGAGATCGCCGCCGGGGGCAAGGGCCGGGTCTTCATCAACAACCAGCCGGCCACGGTGAACGTGCTGCGGCAGCTCGCGCCCGAACTGGCCTCCATCCACGCCCAGAACGAGACCCTGATGGCCTTCGACGCGGGCGCGCGCCTGGCCCTGCTGGATACCTACGCGGGAACCGCGGTCGAGCCCGTGAGCGCCCTCTTCGAGAAGTGGCGGAGCATTCGCCGCCACATCGAGGAATTGGAGCGCGACGAGCAGGACCGCCTGCGCCTGGTGGACCTGTGGTCGTTCCAGAAGAAAGAGATCAGAGAGGCGCGCCTGGAGTCCGGCGAAGACGAGCGCCTGGAGGCGGAAAAACGCCTGCTCGCCGACGCGGAGAAGGTGCGCGCCGCGGCCTTGCACGCCTATCACCATCTCTACGACGGCGACGGCGCGGCGGCGGCTTCGCTGCGAGCCGCCATCCGGCGGGTGCAGGAGCTGGCGGGCTACGACGAGAAGACCTTCCGCGAGGACGTGGCGGCGCTGGAGTCGGCGCGCATCGTGGCCGAGGACTCGGCCGGGAAGCTGCGCGAGTTCGCCGACCGCATCCAGGCCTCGCCGGAGCGGCTGGCGCAGGTCGAGGACCGGCTGGCCCTGCTCGATCGCCTGAAGCGCAAGTACGGGCCGACGCTGGATGCCGTGATCGCCTATGGCGCCGAGGCCGCGCGCAAACTCAACGAGGTGGAGAATCGCGACGAGGTGCTGCGGCAACTGCGCGCCGACCTGGCTGTGGCCGCCACCGAGTATCTGCGCGCCGCGCGCGCGCTCTCCCGGCAGCGCGCCGAGGCCGCGCGCAAGCTGGAGAAGCTGGCGGAGGACGAGATCAACGACCTGGCCATGAAGGCCAAGTTCCGAATCGAATTGAGCGGCGGGGAAGAGGAAGGGAACTGGACGGGCGGCGGCTTCGACCAGGTGCGCTATCTCATCGCCACCAACCCGGGCGACCCGCTGCGCGCGGTGGAGCAGATCGCCTCCGGAGGCGAACTCTCGCGGGTCATGCTCTCGCTCAAGGCCTGCGTGGAGAGCGGCGGGACCGAGCCGGGGGGGCGCGCGCGCCGCAACTCGCGCCCAGCTGCGCCCCGCACCCTGGTCTTCGATGAGATCGATTCCGGCATCGGGGGGCGCGCCGCCGAAGCGGTGGGCCGCAAGCTGAAGTCGCTGGCCCGCAGCCAGCAGGTGCTGTGCGTCACCCACCTGCCGCAGATCGCTTCCTTCGCCGACCAGCACTACCGCATCGACAAGAAGGAAGCGGGCGGGCGGACGCGCACCAGCATCAGCCGCCTGGACGAGCGCGAACGCACGCAGGAGGTGGCGCGCATGCTCAGCGGCGCGCGCCTGACCGAGACCTCGCTGAAGCACGCCGAGCAATTGCTCAAGACCAACGCCTGAGGAGGCATCGCCATGTCCGCCACTGCAACTCCGGTTCCGCCGCAACCCCAGGGATGGTTCGCCCGCCACTGGAAGGCCGTGGTAGGGGTAGGCTGCCTGGGAGTGATCATCCTGGCCGTCGCCTTCGTGGGCGGCATCATGCTGCTGGTCATGGGCAGCATCCGCTCCTCCGACGCCTACCAGCAGGCCCTGGCCAAGGCCAAGGCCAACCCGGAGGTGGCCCTGCGCCTGGGCCAGCCTATCCAGCCGGGTTGGTTCATCAGCGGCAGCATCAACGTCAGCGGCCCCAGCGGCGACGCCGACCTCTCCATTCCCATCTCCGGTCCCAAGGGCAAGGGGACGGTCTACGTGGTCGGCAAGAAGAGCGCCGGAGAGTGGAGCTACACCCGCATGGAGGTGGAGG
>DATIWW010000230.1:0-4588 GCA_035519175.1 Terriglobales bacterium | reverse complement strand
CCAGTCCACCTCCGACGCGGTGAAGGTGGTGGACGAGATGGACGACGACGTCGCCCTCTACGCCGACGACAAGATCCTCTACCTCACCAACGAGCCGTTGACCGCCCCCGTGGGACCCATGGGGCGGGGGCCGGTGGACGGATACGCCCAGTACGGCGGGGGCAAGGCGGTGGCCACCGCGCACGGGCTGGGGGAGAAGGGCGTCTCGCTCGACGCCGGGCTGGCCCAGCGGGCGGCGCACTACGTGGGGCACCTCTGGGACCTGCACCACTGCTTCGACACGCGCTGTGCCATGCACCCGGGATGGTCGCCGGGGTTCTCCGCCTATCCCGAGGTGGCGCTCTGCCTCTTCTGCCGGGAGAAGAGCGAGCGGAAGATCAAGCTTGGGTCTTCGTAAGGCGGCGTTCGCCGCGCTGATCGCCGCCGGCGCGGGATCGCTGCTCTTCGACCTCACCCTGGGCCTGCGCCTGCCCTCCGACGCCGACTGGGCGGAGGCGGCCGGCGCCCTGCGAGCGCAGGCGGCGGCGGGCGACGCGGTGCAGATCTGGCCGGCCTGGGCGGAGCGGGCCCGGCTCTTCGTCGACGCGGCGCCGGTGCTGGCCGAGGAAGATCCATTGGCGGCCGACTACCTGGGGGTGAAGAGGCTGTGGGTGCTCTCCCTGCCCCGCACCCCCTTCTACCGGAGCCCCGAGGGAGCGCTGCGAGCGCGCGGAGCCACACCGGCCGCCGATCAGCGCTTCGGGGCGCTCCTGTTGCGCGCCTGGGACCTGCACGCGGCGCCCATCGCCGCCGACCTCACCGCCTCCCGCGAGATGCACGAGGTGGACTACGTGGCCCGGGCCTGCGCCCCGGTAGCCATCGGCGGCCGCCTCGCCGTCCGCGGCGCCGCGGGGAGGGTGCTGCACCTGCGGGCCGGGGTGATCGGGGAGCGGGCCTATGGGGCCGGCAAGCCTCCTGTCGAGGTGCAGGCGTTCGCCGATGGGGTCTCGCTGGGGACGCTGGAGGTCCCGGCCACGGTGCGCGACGGCACCGGCTGGCGGCGCCTGGACGCGCAGGTTCCGGGCGGCCCCGCCGAGCGGGAGTTCGCCTTCGCCGTCTCCTCGACGGATCGTTCCCGGCCCTTCTGCCTGCAGGCCTGGACGACCAGGTGACCGGCAAGGGGCTGGCGCGGGGGCTGGGCTTCGCCACCGCGGCGGCGATGGCCCTGACGCAGTCCTCGGTGGGGTTCGTCCGCGACGAGGGCTACTACTTCACCGCCGCCCAGGGCTACGAGGCCTGGCTGCGGCTTCTCTTGCACGCTCCCTTGCAGGCCATCGCGGAAACGGAGCGCTACTGGTCGTACAACTTCGAGCACCCCGGCCTCACCAAGCTGCTCTTCGCCGCTTCCCACCTGGTCTTCACCACCTGGCTGGGCATCCTCCCCGACGCGCTCGCCTGGCGGCTGCCGGCTTTCGCCTTCGCCGGGCTGCTCAGCTACTGGCTCTGCCTGCTCGGCCTCTCGCGCTCGCGCGCCTGCGGCGTGCTGGCCCCCCTGCTCTTCTGGTGCGCGGAACGGACCTTCTTCCACGGGCACCTGGCCTGCTTCGACATCCCCATCTGCGCGATGTGGGCCGGCGTGGGCGTCGCCTGGCTGCGCCGGTCGGGGCCGCGGCTGGCCCTCACCTACGGGGTGGCGCTGGCGGTCAAGCACAACGCCTGGTTCCTTCCCCCGGTGCTCCTCGTCCACGCGCTGCTCTTGCCCCGCGAGCAGCGCGCGTTCGCTTTGCGGAGGCTCCCCTGGCTCTTGCTCTCGCCGCTGGTGCTGTTCGCGGCCTGGCCCCTGCTCTGGCACCATCCGCTGCGCCACCTGGGCGCCTGGATCTCGTTCCACACCCGGCACGTGCACTACGCCTGGTGGTACTTCGGACAGGTGCTGCGCGCCCCGCCTTTCCCCATCGAGTACCCGGTGGTGGTGGACGCGCTGGCCCTGCCCTTGCCGCTGGTGATCCTCCTGGGGGCGGCGGGGATCTCGCTCCTGCTTCACTTCGCCCGCCTGCGCCCCGATCCGCAGCGGCTCCTGGAATTGGGCCTCGCCGGCGCGGCGCTCCTGCCGTTCCTGCTGCGCACCACGCCCATCTTCGGCGGGATCAAGCACTGGCTCGCCTTCGTGGCCCTGCTCACGCCGGAAGCGGCCTCCCTGCTGGTGCGCGCCGCTCCCTCGGCGCGGGCGCTCGTGGTGGCCGCGGTGCTCACCTTGCTCCCGGGCCTCTGGCAGATCGCGCACGTGCACCCGTACGGGACCAGCGCCTACGGGGAGCTGGCGGGCGACATCCCCGGCGCGGCCACGCTGGGGATGCAGCGGCAGTACTGGTCGAACGACGTCACCGGCGTGCTGCCCTGGCTGAACGCGCATTGCCCGCAGGGGGCGCGCGTCTACTTCCACGAGGTCAACGTGGAGAGCTACCAGACGTACGTGCGGATGGGGATGCTGCGGGCGGACATCCATTATGCGCCCGGGCCGGAGCAGGCCGACTACGCGGCGCTGCAGTGGCACCGCGAGTTCCGCGATCGGGAGCCCCAGACCTGGAACGCCTTCGGCACCCGCCGGCCCGCCACCGGCCTCTACCTGGACGAGGTCCCGCAGATCGTGGTCTATGCCCGCCCGGGGCTGCCGGGCGCTCCGGAAGGAGGAAGATGACCCGCTGGGAGCGCATCCTCGAGCAGAAGCCGCAGGAGCTGAAGGACTACGTCCTCGACCGGGTGGCCGACCAGCTGGTGCAGGACCTGCGCGACTTCCCCCCGCGCATCGAGGAGTGGCTGGACGAGTCGCTGCGCGCCCGCTACGCCCAGGCACTATCCCGCGCCGACCGCCCCGAGCTGGACACCTACCGGGTGGCCTGCGAGATGGCCCGCGAGGAGATGCTCCGGGAGTACGAGCTGATCGATCGCTTCTGCAAGAGCCCAGACTTCCGCCGCCTCCTCCCCACCGACCTGGAGCAGCAGACGGCCCACTTCCTCACCCGCTACCTGGTCGACTCCGGCCTGGCCTTCCAGGAATACGCCCAGGGCAAGTTCTCCCGCCGCGACCTGGTGACCTTGATGGAGAAGGTCGAAGACCGCCTCCTGCGCGGCTACCGCCTCCGACTGTAGCCGGAGATCCGGGACACATAACGCAACCCTGCGTGCCAACTTCAGCGTGTCGGGGCCGCTCGGACCGTCAGCGTCGCGGGTCAGCAAACTCGACTTAGAAACCTGGGACACAATACGGGCTCGCGAACGGGTATCGTTTCCCCGAACTTCCAACGCGCGTCGCTACTCTACGGAACGGCTGCTCCGGCGATGGAGCAGCACGACCCCCGCGACGCCCCAAGCGGCGATGACCATCGCTGTGAGCGACGAGTCCAACCAGATCGGACCTCCGCCACCTTCCGCTGGACATATCGATCTGACCGGATTCAGCATCACGCCCGATACCCTATCCAAAGCGATGCCAGCGTAGATACCCC
Organism: Terriglobales bacterium; assembly: GCA_035519175.1. Taxonomy (GTDB): domain Bacteria; phylum Acidobacteriota; class Terriglobia; order Terriglobales; family Acidobacteriaceae; genus DASPRL01. The sequence continues at coordinate 1,103 of DATIWW010000230.1, read as the reverse complement.
AAACGCCGATCTCCTCGAGCTTCGATGCAACGATCAAGCGGTCGCCCACAACTTTCAAGCCGACGAATATCCCGGACGCAATAGCCGAGCACATGACCCAGAGGCAAGAAGCCGGAGTGCCTTGCGCGCGGTCATGCAGTGGTTCTCGCTCGCCGCCGGTTCTACTTCTTCTTCTTGCGGCACTCCTGGGCGCGCTCGTGGGCCGTCTTCGCCGCCGGCGTGTTCTTGTGCGCCTGGACCACCTCGTCGAAGAAGAGCAAGGCGTTCTGGCAATCGTTCTGGGCCTGGAAGGACATGCCGATCTTCAGCACCGCGTCGGGGATCTTCTCGGACCCCTTGTAGTCCTTCAGCACCTTCTGGAACTCGACGATGGCGTCGTTCCACTTCTTCTCCGCGTAGTACGTCTCCCCCAGCCAGTACTGCGCGTTGGCCGCCAGCTCGTCCTTGGGGAAGCGGGTGAGGAAGTCCTGGAACAGATCGCGCGACTTCGCCGTCTGCCCCTGGTCGAGCTTCTGCCGGGCCAGGTTGTAGAGCGCCCCCTTGTCGGTGGGCCGCTCCTGCTCCTTCTTCTGCTGGGCGACGAGCTGGCTGGCCACGTCCATCGCCTTCATCTGGTCGCGGTTGGCCTTCTCCAGCGCGTCCAGCCGGTGCTGCAGCACCTCCACCTGGCCGTGCGTCGCCGCCAGGTCGTTCTGCGCCTTCTCCAGGTCCACCCCCAGGTCCGCCCCGGACTTGCGCGAGGCGCGCGAGAGCTGGTCGAGCGCTTCCTGGATCTGCTTGGAGCTCTTCTGCTGCTCCGCCGCCAGCTTCTCCCGCTCCGCCTTGTTGGCCTCGGCCTCCTTCTGCATGTCGGCGCGCAGGGAGGCGATGTCCTTGCGCATCTGCTCCCCTTCCTGGGCGGTGGTGACGCAGCCGGAGGCGAGCAGGGCGGCGAGGAGCGTTCGTTTCATCATGGCGCGACCTATCCGCGCCCGCGCGGGGTGTCAAGCAGCGCGAGCTTGTCGCGGCGGCGCAACCGCTTCAGCTCGTGCTCGCGGCGCAGCGCCTGCGAGCGGGTGCGGGCGGGCTCGCTGTGCACCAGCGCCAGCGGGCCCCGGCCCCGG
>DATIWW010000229.1:0-5825 GCA_035519175.1 Terriglobales bacterium | reverse complement strand
ATGGAGGACGTTTCCCTGGCGGTGTTGGAGGTGGACGGCTCGGTCAGTTGCCTGAAGTATGACGACGTGGCGCCGCAGCACACCCCGCACCCGCGGCTGCGCTTCCTGCAGAAGCACCAGTAGGGGTCACTGGGGCGGCGGCGGGATCACCAGCGACGGCCGGTCTTTCAGCCCCAGCGTGAGGCGCAACTGCTGGCGCTGGTCGAAGGCCTCCTTGGTGACGGGGAAGCCGAAGATCGCCGTGCCCTGCTGCTGCGCCCCGGGCGCGATGTCGGTCTCCACCGGGACGGGCGCCAGCGCGTGCTGCTTCAGCTCCGGGAAGGCCTGGAAGTAGCGATCGAAGTCCACCGCCGACGCGGCCTCGTCCTTCAGCGGCTCCGCCTGGCCGGGCACCGTCAGTTCCGCTTGGATGGTGCGGATGCGCATGGGCTTCTCCCCCAGGTTGCGCAGGTTGAGCTGCACCGCCACCAGGACACTTTTCTGATCGGGCTGCTGGACGGCGAAGACGGAGACGATCTCGCCGGTGTCCTGGGGCTTGGGCCGGCCGACCCAGGCCACGATCGCCACGATGACGGCCAGCACCGCCAGCACGATCAGCACGGGCGCCGCCGGCGGCAGCGTCCACTTGGCGCGGTCGAACTCCTCGCTCATGGGCACGTGCCCGGGGCGGGGCGGAGGCTGGGGCGCAGGCGGAGTGGGCGCGGGAGGAGTCGGAGCGGCGGGCTGATCAGGCATGGTGGACCTCGTAACGCAGCCCCCATGGTACACGCTGGGGCAGCGCTCAGGCGCGCTTCAGGGCCTGCAGGAATTTCTCCGCCGGCAGGGTGTTGAGGATGTCGCCCTTGGTCAGCCAGGCCCGCCGCGCCTGCAGGATGCCGTAGCGGATCTTCTCCAGGTGCGTGGTGTGGTGGGAGTCGGTGTTGATCACGATCTTCACCCCGTGCTGCTTGGCCAGGCGCAGGTGGGTGTCGTTCAGGTCCAGCCGGTCGGGGAAGGCATTCAGCTCCATGGCGACTTGCTCCTGGGCCGCCGCCTGGAACACCGCCTCCAGGTCGAACTTGTAGGCGTCGCGGCGCAGCAGCAGCCGCCCGGTGGGATGCCCGAGGATAGCGGTGTTGGGATTCGCGAGGGCGCGCAGCAGCCGCTCCGTCATCTGCGCAGGCTCCTGGTTGAAGTGGGAGTGCACGCTGGCGACCACCACGTCCATCTCTTCCAGCACCGGGTCGGAGAGATCGAGGCTGCCGTCGGCCAGGATGTCCACCTCGATGCCTGCGAAGAGGCGCAAGCCGTCGCTCTTCTTGTCGGCGCTGCGGATCCTCTGGACGTGTTCCAAAGCGCGCTTGTCGTCCAGGCCGTTGGCCATGGCCAGGTTCTTGGAGTGGTCGGTGATGGCGATGTACTGGTAGCCGCGGGCACGCGCCGCCTCGGCCATCTCCTCGATGCTGCACTTGCCGTCGGTGGCGACGGTGTGCATGTGCACGTCGCCCCGGATGTCCTTCAAATCGACCAGGCGCGGCAGCTTGTGCTCCTCCGCCGCCTCGATCTCCCCATGCGCCTCGCGCAACTCGGGCGGGATGTAGTCCAGGCCGAGCTTGGCGTAGATCTCCTCTTCGGTCTTGCCCGCCACCCGCTTCTCGTCCTTGAGCCGCGCCAGATCATATTCGTTCAGCGTGTAGCCCATCTTGAGGGCGCGCTGGCGCAGCAGGATGTTGTGGGACTTGGAGCCGGTGAAGTACAGCATGGCGGCGCCGAAGGAGTCGGGCGGCAGCAGGCGCACGTCCACCTGCATGCCGTTACGCAGGCGGAAGCTGACCTTGTTCTCGCCCCGCGCGATCAGTTCCTGCAATTGCGGGTATGCGACGATCTTTGAGAGGATGGCCTCGCGCGGCTTGGCGCCGGCGCAGGCCTTGCCCGTGACCAGCATGTCGAGGTCGCCGATGGTTTCGCGGCCGCGCCGCAGAGAGCCCGCGGGGGTGACCTTCTCCACGCCGGAAATGGCGCCCAGGTAGGCGGCCAGCTTCTCACCCGCCTCCTCGGCCACGTCGATGAGGAAGCGCCCGGAGATGCGCCGGTAGTCCTCGATGGCCTTCAGGATCTTCTGCTCCTGCCGCTCGCCCATGCGCGGCAACTCGCGCAGCTTGCCGGCGCGCGCCAACTTCTCCACGCCTTCCACGTCGTGGATGCGGTGGGCGCTCCACAGCAGCGCGATGCTCTTCGGCCCCAAGCCCTGGATCTTGAGCAACTCCAGGATGGAGGGACCGTACTTCTTCAGCAGGTCGCTGTGCAGGCCGAGTCTGCCGGTGCGGAAGATCTCCTGCAGGTGCGCGGCCATGCTCTTGCCGATGCCGGGGATCTCCAGCAGCTTCTTGTCGTCCTCCACCATCTCGGCGAGCGGCTGGGGCAGGGAATCGATGGCTTCAGCGGCGCGGCGGTAGGAGCGCACGCGGAAGGAGTCCTGGTTGTCGATCTCCATCAGGTCCGCGGTCTCGGTGAGGAAGCGGGCCGCCGCTTTGTTGTCCAACTGGGTCTGCGCGCCGGCCATGGCAGGATTGTATCGCGGAGCGCCACCGCAGGGAGGCGCTGCAACAAGGCAAGCTCCAGCCTCTCCTGCTGGTTGCAACGTTCTTCGGAGGGATGCTTCAGGCGGGGGTCAGCTTGGTCACGTTCTCCGCCTGCGGACCCTTTTCCCCTTGCACGATCTCAAATTCGACGTCGTCGCCTTCCTGGAGGCTCTTGTAACCTTCCGTCTTGATGGCGCTGTAGTGGACGAAGACATCGGGGCCATCGTCGCGCCCGAGGAATCCGTATCCCTTGGCGTTGTTGAACCACTTCACTTTTCCCTTGATACGTTCCACGTTCGTTCTCCGTGCGTAGGGATCGCGTGCGGGCATGCTGAGGGCGCACACGGCCCTGGTGGTTGGCCCAAGCGGTTCAGGGACGCCCAAGCATGGGCGCGGAAGGACACGGCAGGGCGCCCTCCTGGGTGCGCAGAACCTTTTTGGGCTTCTGAAAATATTCTGCGCCTTTTGGCAAGGGCTTTCAATTAAGAAGTCAACCGGCCGGCCCGTCGAGCCAGGCGCGCAGTTTCCCGCGCAGCCACAGCAGCCCGGCGATGGTCTTGCCATCCTGGATGCGGCCGCGCAACACCATGCCCACGGCCACCGGGATGGGGAAAAATCGCACCGTGATGACCTCGTCCTCCTCGGGCTGGGCAGGTCCGGGACGCAGCCCGCGCGCCAGGTAGACGCTCATGGTCTCGTCCAGGAAGCCCGGGCTGGAGAAGAACTTCAGCGCGCGCTGCCAGCGGCGAGCGCGATAGCCGGTCTCTTCCAGCAATTCCCGCTTGGCCGCCGCCAACTCGCTCTCGCCGGGATCCATGCTGCCCGCCGGCAGTTCCCAGGTGTAGCCGCCGGTGGCGTGGCGGTACTGCCGCTCCAGCAGCACGTGAGGCGGGCGCCGGCGGTCGTCCACGGCCAGGATCACGATGGAGCCGGGATGGCGCACCACGTCTCGCCGGGCGCGGATGCCGCCGGGCTCCTGCACCCGCTCGCTGGTCACGTAGAAGACCGCACCGCGGAAAACCACCTTCGAGGACAAGACCCGCGCTTTCTTCAGCTTCGCCATGCTTGCGACTATAAGGGAGCGTCCCGGCCGCTGACTACTGACACCTGACCCCTGACTCCTCGTTCTGCTATGCTCCCCGCGGATGTCCCGCAAGCCCACCATCGCGCTGGTCGGCGCCGGACGAGTGGCACAGGCGCTGGGGCCCGCGCTGCACCAGGCCGGCTACCGCATTCTGGAAGTGGTGGCCCGCGACCGCACCGCTTCGCGCGCCCGTGCTCGCCGCCTGGCGCGGCGCGTCGGCGCCCGGGCCCGCACGCTGGCGGATGCGAGGCTCGACGCCGATCTGGTCTGGCTGCTGGTGCCCGACGCCGCCATCGCCGCCTGCGCCCGCGAACTGGCGCGGCGGACCGACTGGAGAGGGAAGATCGCGCTGCACAGCAGCGGCGCCCTCTCCAGCGACCGGCTGGCGCCCCTGCGCCGCCGCGGCGCGGCGGTCGCCTCCTGCCATCCCCTGATGACCTTCGTAGGCGGCCGCTCGCCCTCGCTTCGCGGCGTACCCTTCGCGCCCGAGGGCGACGCGGCCGCAGTGCGCGCGGGGCGCCGCATGGTCCACGATCTGGGCGGCTACACGCTGCTCATCCGCAAGGGCTCCAAGCCGCTCTACCACGCCTGGGGCATGTTCACCTCGCCGCTGCTGGTGGCGACACTGGCGCTGGGTGAGCGCGTGGGACGCAAGGCGGGAGTGCCGGACGCGAGGCGCGCCGCGGAGCCCACCATCCGGCAGATGCTCAAGAACTACCTGGCCGGCGGAGCCGCCGCGGCCTTCAGCGGGCCCCTGGTGCGCGGGGACTTGGCCACCGTGCGCGCCAATCTGCGGGCCCTGCGCTCGGTTCCGGAAGCTCGCTCGGCCTATCTCGCGCTGGCGCGCGCGGCCCTGCGCCATCTGCCGGCCAGAAATCGCAGGGAGCTGGCAAGACTGTTGCGGTAGGGAAGGGCCTCAGCGTGAGCCGAACAGGTGGCCCAGCTTTTCTTTCTTGGTCTTGAGGTACTTGCGGGCGGGGGCGTGGGGCTCGACCTCGCAGGGCACGCGCTCCACCACCTTCACCCCGGCGCGCTCCAGCGCTGCCACCTTGTCGGGATTGTTGGAGAGCAGGCGCACCCGCCGCACCCCCAGCGCCTTCAGGATCTCGGCGGGCAGGACGTACTCGCGCTGGTCGGCCTTGAAGCCCAGCTTCTCGTTGGCCTCGACCGTGTCCATGCCGCGGTCCTGCAACTCGTAGGCCTGCAGCTTGGCCATCAGGCCGATGCCGCGGCCCTCCTGCTGCTCATAGATGAGGACGCCGGCGCCGGCGCGGCTGATGGCCGAGAGCGAGAGCTCCAGTTGCTGGCGGCAGTCGCAGCGCAGCGAGCCGAAGACGTCGCCGGTGAGGCACTGGGAGTGGATGCGTACCAGCGGCGCCGTGCCCTTCAAGTCGCCGGTGACCAGGGCGACCGCGGTCTCGGGCGCGCCCTTGCCGTCCGTCCGCCCTTCGAAGCCCAGGATGCGGAAGCTTCCCCAGCGGCTGGGAAAGTCGGCCTCGGCGACCTTGCGCACGTTCATGGCGGGAGCCATCCTGGTCATTATATCGTCCGCGTGGCCCGGGCCCGCCGCCCCCGGCCGTGCTACATTACGGGAACAGGTGTCCCGCCGGAATGGACTCGCGACTGATCCTCGTCAACCTGCTGGTGAGGCTGGGCGTGGCCGCGGCCGTGTCCAGCGCCCTGGTGCGCTCGCGCGAGGTCCAGGACCGCCTCTTCAAGGAGGACCGCAACCTCCATGACAAGCTGGTGCTGGTGCTGGCGGTGGGCGCTCCCTTCGCCCTGGGGGTGATGGTGCGCTCGCTGGTGCACAACTTCCTGGCCGCCGACATGGGCCTGGAGTGCGCCATCCTGCTGGGTGTGGTGGGCGGACGCATCTGCGGCGTGGTGGGCGGCACCTTCGTCGCCATCCCCGCCCTGGTAGCGGGCGAGTGGCTGACCCTGCCCATGAACCTGCTGGCCGGCTTCATGTCCGGCGAACTGCGCGACATCTGCAAGAACCGCGAGGACATCTGGACCTTCACCCCCTTCGTGGACCTCAGTGTCTACCGCTGGGTCCGGCGCATGCTTACCCGCCCCTCGCTGGAATGGCAGAGCACGTTCTTCGCCGTGATCCTGGGCCTGGAATACGTGCGCATGCTGCTCTCCCGGGAGTTCCCTGGGCGTATCTTCGCCATGTACTT
>DATIWW010000228.1:0-7283 GCA_035519175.1 Terriglobales bacterium | reverse complement strand
TGCGGGAGCACGGCGCAGCGTAGAGAGGGGCCGCGCGGATCCGTTCCCCCGAGGGAGAAGCCTCTATTTCTTGTCCGGCTCTTTCTCGCCATCCTTGACCGCCGAGCGGAAGCTGCGGATCCCATCCCCCAGGCCCTTGCCCAAGTCCGCGAGCTTGCCCGGCCCGAAGATCAGGAGGGCGATGGCCAGGATCAGAAGCAGTTCCGGCAAACCCAGCTTGCCAATCATGGAACCTCCACATCTGCCGCCATTCTAGCACCGCAGGCGAGCGCGGCCTATGACCCTTCCGGCCGTCGCCTCAAATCGTCTCGATCAGCCCCGCCAGCAGGGCCGCGCGCCGCGGCGACTCCGCCAGGAGCACAGACTCCCGGGGCGCGTGCGCCCCATCGCCCACGCCGCCCAGGCCATCCAGCGTGGGCACCCCCAGCGCCGCCGTGAAGTTGCCGTCCGAGCCGCCGCCCACCGCGGCCTCGCCCAGTTCCCAGCCCAGCCCGCGGGCCAGTCCTTTGGCCACGCCGTAGAGCAGCGCCCCGCCCTGGCTGCGCTCCAGCGGCGGGCGGTTGATGCCGCCGCTGATCTCTACTCGGCACTTGGGGTTGAAGGGCCGCAGCGAGCGGAACTTCTCTTCGATGAGCGCGGCGTCGTCCAGACGCTCGATGCGCACGTCCACCTCCGCGGCCGCCTCCGCCGCCACCACGTTGGTGCGCGTCCCCCCGCGCACCACACCTACGTTCACCGTGAGCCCGCGCCCCAGGTCGGTGAAGGTCTGGATGACCGCGATCTGCTGCGCCAGTTCCAGGATGGCGCTGTGCCCGGAGCGGAAGTCCAGGCCGGCATGCGCCGCCTTCCCGGTCACCTTCACCACATAATCGCCCACGCCCTTGCGCGCGGTCTTGAGCGCGCCTTCCAGGCCCTGTGCCGGCTCCAGCACCAGCACCGCCTGCGCTTTCCGCGCCAGCGCCTCGGTGAGGCGCCGCGAAGTGGGGCTGCCGATCTCTTCGTCCGAGACCAGCAGCACCGTGAGCGGGCGCCCCAGCCCGCCCAGCGCCTGCCGCATCGCCCGCAGAGCGAAGAGCACCTGGGTGATGCCCGACTTCATGTCCAGCGTGCCCGGTCCCCACGCCCGTCCCTGGGCCACGCGGAAGGGCATGCTCTTCAGCGTGCCCACCTCGTATACCGTGTCCATGTGCCCGAGCAGCAGGATGGGCTGGCCGCCGCGCCCGCGGCGCTCGGCCGCGAAGCTCACCTCCAGGTGGTTGCCGGCGGCGGCTTGCCGGTGGACCTTCACCTGGCCACCCAGGCGCGCGAACTCCTGCGCCAGGAACACTCCCAGGCGGTCCACCGCGGTCTTGTCCAGGGAGGGCGACTCCAGCTCCACCAGCGCTTGCAGCGTGCCCAGCATCTCGCGGCGTCGCTGCTCCAGGTGGCGGAGCACCTTGCGCGCCGCGCCCACGCCGGAGCTACCCCGGGAAGTGCTCATGTCAATCCCGCTCCATTCTCACCCGCTGCCGGATGCACTATAATCCCTGCTTCCCTTGGGTGCCGCCAAGCCTGCCGCGCGCTGGCCTGCAGCGGCCGGCCAGGGCGGCAATGTATTGTACCTAAAGGATTTGCGATGACAGACTCGCCCCACTCTCCGGCCGCGGTCAGCGATCCCCCGGCCCCCGCCAAGACCACGCTGGATATCAACGATATCCAGCGCATCCTGCCCCACCGCTATCCTTTTCTGCTCATCGACCGCGTCCTCGACCTGACGCCCAAGAAGCGCATTGTCGCCCTCAAGAACGTCACCGTCAATGAGCCCTTTTTCGCCGGCCACTTTCCCGGCTTCCCCATCATGCCGGGGGTGCTGGTCGTGGAGGCCATCGCCCAAGCTGGCGGCGTGCTGATCCTCAACGAGCCGGAGAACCGCCAGGGCAAGCTCATGGTCTTCACCGGCATCGAGCGCGCCCGTTTCCGCCGCCCGGTGGTTCCGGGAGATCAGCTCCGCATCGAGGTGGAGGTGGTGGCCTGGCGGCACGCCGCCGTGCGCATGGAGGGTAAGGCCTTCGTGGGCGACAAGCTCGCCTGCGAAGCGACCGCCAGTTGCGCTCTGCTCAGCCGCGCGGCCGGTGGCCCGGGCCCACAGTCCGAGGGCTCCGAATCGTGACCACGGCCTCCGCTCCTGCCGGCGTGCATCCCACCGCGGTCGTCGATCCCGGCGCCAAGGTGCCGGCCTCCTGCCGCATCGGCCCCTACTGCGCCATTGGTCCCCAGGTCGAGTTAGGCGAGCGCTGCGAACTGATCTCCCACGTCCACGTCGAAGGCCCCACCCGCATCGGTTCCGACAACGTCTTCTACCCCTTCTCCTCCATCGGGCTGGCGCCCCAGGACCTGAAGTACCAGGGCGAGCCCACGCGATTGGAGATGGGCGACCACAACCAGGTACGCGAGTTCGTGACCATCAACCGCGGCACCGTGGGCGGCGGCGGCCTCACTCGCGTGGGCAGCCACTGCCTGATCATGGCCTACTGCCACATCGCCCACGACTGCTTGCTCGCCGACCATGTGATCATGGCCAACGCCGCCACCCTGGGCGGCCACGTGATCGTGGAGGAGTGGGCCACGGTGGGCGCGCTCTGTCCGGTGCACCACTTCGTGCGCATCGGCGCGCACGCCTTCATCGGCGGCGGCAGCACCATCACCCGCGACGTGCTGCCCTTCTCCAAGACGGTGGCCGCGCGCGACGCCCATGCCTACGGCCTCAACGCAGTGGGCCTGGAACGCCGCGGCTTCTCCCGCGAGCGCATCCGCAAGATCCATCACGCCTATAAGGTCCTGCTGGCCTCCAAGCTCAACACCTCCCAGGCGCTGGAGAAGCTCAAGGCGGAGGCCGATCCGGGCGAGGACGTCCTCCTACTCATCCGCTTCATCGAAGAGTCGGAGCGGGGCGTGATCAAATGAGGCGAGCCGCTGGCGCCGCCTGCCTGGCGGCCCTGGGTGTTGCAGCCTTCCTGCCCCTGCTCGCCGCCTCCCCGGAGAGCCGCCAGCCCACCATCCTCTTTGCTGTCGAGGCGGCCCCGGGATTGGCCAGCCATTGGCTGGAGCCCGTCGCGAGACTCGAGCAGGGCGAATATCGCCCGGTTCCGGTGTCGTGCGGCGGTGAGAATGCCGATGCGGCCAACGCCTTCTTCGCCCGCTACCTTGCCAAAGACCGCGCCTATCCCTTGCTCTTCGGCGGCAAGCAGATCGGCGGCGTCGTGCCCAACGGCCAGGCGGACCCCATGGGCTCTCCCGGCTCGCTGGCCGACCTGCGCCGGCAGGGCGGAGGGCAGGATCCGGAGGCGGCGATTGCCACCGACTCTGCCTCCCTGGCGCGCTCGCAGAGCCGCCGCCGCCAGCCCACCCCGGCGGAGCGCCGGCAGGCTGCCGAGGTGGCGACGCAGATCCTCCGCGAGCACAAGGTAGCCGAGGAAGACCTGGCCCGCCAGCGCGCCGACGGTCTGGCGGTGGCCGACCTGGAGGGCCGCGGCGAGCTCAGTCTGATCGCCACCTTCGTCATCCCCGCGCCCGACAACAGCGGTATCCAGGACAGCCTTTTCTTTGTCGTCAAGTCGGCCGCCGGCAGCGAACCGACGCTCCTCTGGTACGACCACCCCAGCTCCGTCTCCCAGGGAGAAGAGCTGCTCTATGTGGACCAGATTCCGCGGCGTCCCGGCGAGCCCGACGACATCCTGGTCCACGCCGTCTTTTACCGGAACTCCACGTACCGCATCTACCGCTTCCATGTGATCAACTGGCGGCCCATCTTCGAGAGCCCCGTGTACGGATGTCTGTGAGTGCTACAGTAGCGACTATGCCTGAGCGTCTCGGTCTCATCGCCGGCAACGGCAGCTTTCCGCTTCTGCTGCTCGACGCCGCCCGCGCCCAGGGTGCCGAGGTGGTGGTCGCCGCCATCAAGGAGGAGACCTTCCCCGAGATCGAGCGCCGCGGCGCCGCCGCCGTCCACTGGCTCTCCCTCGGCGAACTCTCCAAGCTGATCGACACTTTCAAGCGCGAGGGCGTCACCCGCGCGGTGATGGCCGGGCAGGTCAAGCACAAGCAGATCTTCTCCAGCATCAAGCCCGACTGGCGCCTGGCCAAGCTGCTGCTCTCCCTGGGCACGCGCAACACCGATTCCCTCATCGGCGCAGTGGCCAAGGTGCTGGAAGACGAAGGCATCCACCTCATCAGTTCGACTTCGTACCTGGAGCCGCTGCTGGCCCGGGCCGGCGTGCTCACCCGCCGCGCCCCCACCGACGCCGAGCGCAAGAACATCGAGTACGGCCGGAAGGTCGCGCGCCACCTGGCGCAGTACGACATCGGGCAGACCGTGGTCATCGCCGAGTCCGCCTGCGTCGCGGTGGAGGCCATGGAGGGCACCGACGCCACCATCCTGCGCGCCGGCGAGATCATGAAGAGCCTGGAGGGGGACGCCGCGCTCAGCCGCGCCCTCACCGTGGTGAAGGTGGCCAAGCCCGGCCAGGACATGCGCTTCGACGTGCCCGTGGTGGGCGTGGCCACCATCGAGGCCATGAGCCGGGCGGGCGCGACCTGCCTCGCCCTCGACGCCGGAAAGTGCCTGCTGCTCGATGGGGAGAAGATCGCCGCGGCCGCAGATGCGGCCGGCATCACCATCGTCGCGGAGTGAACCATGGCCTCGGAGAGCCAGCGCCTCGCCGACCAGCTCCACCGCGCCTACGCCGGCCATGCCTGGCACGGCCCGGCCTTGCGCCAGCTTCTCCGTGGGATCACCGCGAAGCAGGCGGCCGCGCGCCCGCTGCGCAAGGCTCACACCGTCTGGGAGCTGGTCCTGCACATCACCGCGTGGAAGCGCGCCGTGCTGCGCCGCATGCAGGGGCACGCGCTGGCGCTCTCGCCGGCACAGAATTTTCCGCCCATGCCCAAAGTCACCGGCGCCAACTGGCAGAGCACGCTGGCCGCGCTGCAGGCGGCGCAGCAGGACCTGCACCGCGCCGTGGCTGCGCTGCCGCAATCGCGTCTGCAGCAGATCGTTCCGGGGAAGCGCTACACGGTCTACTTCATGCTCCACGGGCTGGTGCAGCACGATCTGTACCACGCCGGCCAGATCGCGCTCCTGAAGAAGGCAAGGCGATGACGCCGCCGGCCGCTCTGGCGACCGGCGACTGGCGACTGCTCACGCTGCCAGTTTCTTCAGCAGCTCCACGCTCTCCTCGTAGCGCCGGTTGACTTCCTTCCAGTTGAGCGTCTCCCACCACGCCTTCAGGTAATCGGCGCGGCGGTTCTGGTACTGCAGGTAATAGGCGTGCTCCCAGAGATCGTTGCCCAGGATGGGATAGAAGCCCTGCGTGAGCGGGCTGTCCTGGTTGGGCGTGGTCAGGATGTGCAGCTTGCCGGCGCCGTCGCGTGCCAGCCACACCCAGCCGCTGCCGAAATGCTTGGCGCCCGCTTCGTTGAACTTCTGCACGAAGGGCTCGAAGCCGCCGAACTCTTTCTGGATGCCCTCGGCCACCAGCCCCGTGGCCGTGCCGCCGCCCTTGGGCATCATGATCTTCCAGAACATGCTGTGGTTGGCGTGGCCGCCGCCGTGGTTGCGCACCGCGGTGCGGATGTCCTCGGGCACGTTGTGCAGGTTGCGCAGCAACTCTTCGACGCTGCGCCGGCCCAGTTCCGGATGCTTTTCCAGGGCGGCGTTCAGGTTGCTGACGTAGCCGGCATGGTGCTTGTCGTGGTGCAGGTGCATGGTCTGGCCGTCGATGACGGGCTCGAGGGCGGGATGGCCGTAGGGCAGAGGGGGAAGCTCGAATGCCATGATCGGATCTCCTCTCGGGGATTCCACTTGGGGTCCAGCGTATCGTGGGACGACACATAGCTTCGATGCTGCCAGCCCCCTCCCGGTCGCAGAACTTCTCTCCTGGCCGGGCCGCGCGGCGGGCGTGCTCCGCGCTGGTACAATCTCTCCCTTGCCTTCCGCCGGGACAATCCGCGTGGCCGTGGTGGGGGTGGGCGCCTTCGGGCGCAACCATGCCCGCGTCTACCGCGAACTCGCGCAGCAGGGCAAGGGCGTGGAGCTGGCCGCCATCGTGGATGCCGACGCCGCCCGCGCTGCCGCCGTCGCCGCCGAGGCCGGCGGCCAGCCCTTCTCTTCCCTCGCCGACCTCAAGGGGCGCGTGGACGCCGCCTCCGTGGCCGTCCCCACCGAGGCCCACCTGGCCGTGGCCCGCGCCCTCATGGAAGCCGGCATCGACGTCCTCATCGAGAAGCCCGTCGCCGCCACCCTGGCCGAGGCCGATGAGCTCCTCCGCCTGGCCCGCGCCCACGGCCGCGTGGTCCAGGTGGGCCACCTCGAGCGCTTCAATCCCGCGGTGCGCGCCACCGTGCCCCTGGTCACCCAGCCCATGTTTTTCGAGGTGCACCGCCTCAGCGTCTTCACCCCGCGCTCGCTCGACATCGACGTGGTCCTCGACCTCATGATCCACGACCTCGACGTGGTGCTCTCCTTCGTGCGCTCCCCGGTGAAGGAGGTGCGCGCCGTCGGCCTGCCCATCCTCACCGGCAAGGTGGACATCGCCAACGTGCGCCTGGAGTTCGACTCCGGCTGCGTCGCCAACTTCACCGCCAGCCGCGTCTCCACCGAGCGCGTGCGCAAGCTGCGATTCTTTCAGCCGCATGAGTATGTGAGCGTGGACTACGCAAGGCAAGACGTCTTCGCCATCACCGTGGACCCCGACGTGGTCTCCGGCCGCACGCCGATGGAGAAGCTTGCCGCGCATGCCGCGCAGCCCGACGGCCTGCCCATCCCCGGCGTGCGCCTGCGCCGCCCCGAGGTGGTGAAGGAAGAGCCGCTGCACGCCGAGTTGATGGAGTTCCTGCGCGCGGTCCGCACCCGCACCACGCCCTCGGTGCCGCTGGAAGACGGCCGCCGCGCCCTCGCCCTCGCGCTTGAGATCCACCGCGCCCTCGCCGACCACAGCCGCAAAGCGCAGCTCGACCGCATCGCCACCAGCGCTTAGCGCGCGGGCTACAGAATCATCTTTTCTTGTCGGGCCGCTCTGGGAGCGCTTCGTGCACGCGCTCACGAAGCTGGTTGCCCACGCTCGTACCCATCACCACCGAAGAATCGCCGAATTTGTCGCGCAGCTTGTCCGCCGCGGTGAGCGCCTTCTCCCATTTGCCCCGCTGCGGCGAGGAGCCGGCATCGGCGATTAGGTCCAATTGCGCGGGTGCTTGAGCCTCTTCAAATCCGGACAGCGTCACTCCGAGCAGGCGCACCGAGCGTCCCT
>DATIWW010000227.1:0-4183 GCA_035519175.1 Terriglobales bacterium | reverse complement strand
GGCGCCGATGTCGAGGAGGATGGGCTTGTTGTCGCGGCGGGCGGCGGCAAAGGCCTCGTCGCTCCATTCCTGCCACCGGATGGGCTGGTGCATGGCGCTGCGCAGATAGGCGGAGGCGGCGCGCGACAGGGCGTTGGACATCCGTCTAGTCTAGCTCATTGAAGTCGCGCGCTTACCCCGCGAGCAGCTTCCGCGCCACCGTGCAGTACAGATCCACCGCCTGATGGAGCTGCTTCTTCTCCACGTACTCGTCGTCGGTGTGGGCGACGTGGATGGAGCCGGGGCCGAGCATCAGGGGCTCGCCCCACTGGTCGAGCGAAGGCACGTCGGAGGTGAAAGCCGCCACCATGGTGGGCAGGCCGTCGAGCGTGCGCAAGCGGATGAAGGGGATCTCCAGGGTGAACTGCACCGTAGCCAGGCCCTTCACCGCGGCTTCGATCTCGCGGCGCAGCGGGGTGGACGGTCCGATGAGGCGGTAGAGCAGGTGGGCCTGGGCCTGGTCGGGGACCACGTTGGGCGCCTTGCCGCCTTCCAGGATGCCGATGTTGAGCGTGCAGGCGCCGATCTCGGGATCGCTGGGCAGAGGCATGGCGCGCAGGCGGGCCAGCGCTTCCAGCAGCTTGTCGATGGCGGAGTCGCCCAGTTCGGGATAGGCGGAGTGAGCGGACTTGCCGCGCGCGGTCAGCAGCACGCGCAGCGCTCCCTTGGAGGCCAGCGCCAGCTTGTTCTCGGTGGGCTCGCCGTCGATGAGGAAGCGCGAACCGGGGGCGCGGCGGTTGGCGACGGCGGCGCCCAGGCTGTCGCGCTCCTCGCCCACCAGGAAGAGCAAGCCCACGGCGATGTCTTCCAGGCGCAGGCGCTCGGCGGCCGCGATCTGGGCGGCCAGGATGCCCTTGGCGTCGCAGGCGCCGCGCCCGTAGATGCGCTCGTCATCCTCGCGGGAAGGGAAGTAGGGCGGCACCGTGTCCATGTGGGTGGAGAAGACGATGGCGGGCTTGGGCTTGCCGGGCACGGTGGCGAAGAGGTTGAAGCGCTCAGGCTCGACCGGCATCTTCTTCACCGTGTACTCGAGCCGGCGCAGCTCCTCCAGCAGGAACCCGCCCACCAGGCCTTCGCTGCCGGTGGTGGACTCCACGTCCACCAGCCGGCGGGTGAGGGCAACGATGTCCATGGGGCCTAAGGATATCAGGAGGGCACGGATCGGCGCGCAGCCGCTATCACCTTCTTACGGTGGCTGAAGCGAGCGGCTCTCCTTATCGAGGGGCACCCCCCGGGTGTTCTGCTTCCGGGAACGGACCGGAAACGGGGACAGACGGGATGTTTTCTGCTACTTTGGCGGCGGCAGGGCTGGCCCTCGGGCGCTCGGACCACCGGGGAACATCCCGTCTGTCCGCGGATTTGGTCTTGGATATTTGTCGCATTGCTGGGAATCACGGTCTTGCGCCGGTGGAAGGCGAGTGACCCACCCGCCGGCCGCGGATCATGATTCTTCTGCCGTCCCTGCGGGACTCGGGGCCGTTCTTGCAACTCACCCGGCACTTACGTGCCGGGCCGGGTTCTGATGTCCCGCAAAGCGGGACTCGTGCCGTTGAGCAGCCGCAGCCGTTATCATGCTGCCAGCATGATGCGCCCTGGGGAGAGCCGCGATGGCCGGTGAGATCCGCTCGCTCTTCCTGGAAGGCCCGGCGGGGCGGCTGGAGGCGCTGCTCAATGCGGGCGAGGCGGAGGCCAGCCACGCCGCGCTGGTCTGCCATCCGCACCCGCTCTACGGCGGGAGCATGCACAACAAAGTCGTCTTCCACGCCATGAAGTCGCTGAACGGCTTCGGCTTGCCGGTGCTGCGCTTCAACTTCCGGGGGGCCGGGCTGAGCGAGGGCGAGCACGCCCAGGGCAAAGGCGAAACCGAAGACGTGCGCGCCGCCCTGGACTGGCTGGAGCAGGAGTTCGACCGGCCCATCGTCTTCTGCGGGTTCTCCTTCGGGGCGTCGGTAGGACTGCGCGCCGCCTGTCCCGACCCGCGGGTGGTGGCGCTGATCTCGCTGGGCACGCCCGTGCTGGTGGAGGGCCGCGCCTACAGCTACGAGATCCTGAGCGCCTGCACGAAGCCCAAGCTGATGGTGAGCGGGGCGCGCGACCTGTTCGGCCCGGCGGCGCAATTGCAGTCCGTTTTCGCGCACGCCGCCGAGCCCAAGAAGCTGGTGATCCTGGAGGGCGCGGACCACTTCTTCGATGGGCGGCTGCGGGAGCTGCAGGGCGCGATCGAGAGTTGGCTGCCGGAGGCGGTGCCGGGGCTGAGGAAGAAACCCGCCGCGGATTGGCGCCGATCTGAATAGGGCAAAGGCAGAAGGCCAACGGCGAAGGACGGCCTTCCCTCCGTCAATGGCCAATGAGCCGCAGTTGAGTCGTCCCCACCTCGAAGTAATAGAACGGATTCTCCTCCCCGCGCGGGTGGCCCAGCTTTCCGCGCAGGGTATAGCCCGAAAAAGCAACCGGGGTGCCCGTCCGGAGCCTTCCCTGGGCGCGCTCCTTCGCCCTCGACGGCGTCTCGGGCTGGGTCGCGCGCGAAATCTCTATCGACCGTTTCCCAGGACTGGCGCGCAGGGCGCGCTGCGTCCTGGGCTACTGTCAATCGGCCCTTCGGGCCTCCGTCGGCTGTGGGCCACCCACCCATGCGGGAGAAACGCAAGGTCCTTCCACTCGCGATGCCCTGCGGCGGGGCCGCAGGGCGGCGCTCGCTCAGGATGACAGGGTTGGAGAGGCGTCTTACGCACGGCAACCGAGCCCCTCCGAAGGCCGAAGGGTCTTTAGCGACCGATAACCGAAGGCCGCCGGCCGTTCTCAGCCTGCCCTGAGGCGAAAGCCGAAGGGACCGAAGGCCGAAGGCCGAAGGCCAACGGCCAACGACAGCCTTTATAATCCCGCCGGATGGCTGGCAGCGGAAAAAGCAACGGCAGCCGCGCGCGCGAGATGCGGGAGCAGGCGCGCGCCCTCTTCCAGTTCGCGCTGGCGGAGGCTTCGATCCCCAAGGCCTTCGAGCGCCACGTGCACTACAGCCGGGGCGTGCTGCGGGTGGCTGAGGACCTCTACGACCTGGGCGCGTACACGCGCACGCTGGTGCTCTCGCTGGGCAAGGCGGGGCACACGATGGCGGAGGCGCTGGCGGCGCAGCTGGGCACGGCGGCGAGCGGCATCGTGGCTGCGCCGGGAGAGATCAGCGCGCAGGTGCCCGGCTTCCGCTACTTCCGCGGCGGGCATCCCACGCCCAACGCGGAGTCGCTGCGTGCCGCCGACGCCATGCTCAAGGCGCTGGGCAACTGCGGCGAGCGCGCGCTGGTGCTCTTCCTGCTGAGCGGAGGCGGCTCCGCCATCGTGGAGAAGCCCATCGACGAGAGCATCACGCTGGAGGACCTGGCGGCCACCTACCGCGCGCTGGTGCTCTCGGGCGCGCCCATCGCCGAGATCAACGCCATCCGCAAGCACCTGAGCGCGGTGAAGGGCGGGCGGATGGCGCGGGCGGCGCGCGGAGCGCAGCAGGTTTCCATCCTGGTGCCGGACGTGCCCATGACGGCGCTGGACGCCTTGGCCTCCGGGCCCACGCTGCCCGACTCCACCACGGTCGAAGACTGCTACCGCATCGCGGCGCGGTACGGGCTGGTGGCGCAGTTTCCCGCGAGCGTGCGCGCGCTCTTCGAGAGCCGCGGGCTGGAGGAGACGCCCAAGCAGGACGACCCGGTCTTCCACCAAGCGCGCTGGTGGCCGATCCTGTCGAACGAGACGGCGGAGAAGGCGGCGGCGGCCAAGGCTTCGCTCTCCGGCTTCGCGGTGGAGGTGGACAACTCCTGCGACGACCAGGACTACGCGCGCGCCGCCGACTATCTCTTGGAGAAGGTGCGGGAGCAGCGGCGGCGCGTGGGCCAGGCTTGCCTGATCTCCGGCGGCGAGGTCACGGTCAGCGTGCCCCAGGAGTGCGGCACCGGGGGGCGCAACCAGCACTTCGCGCTCTACTGCGCGGAGAAGATCGCGGGAGAGAATGTTCTGGCGCTGAGCGCAGGGACCGACGGCGTGGACGGCAACAGCCCGGCGGCGGGGGCGGTGGTTGACGGGACGACGCTGGAGCGCGCGCGGGCCCGCGGCGTGGATGCGGCGGCGGCGCTGGCCGGCTTCGATGCCTATCCCTTTTTTC
>DATIWW010000226.1:0-3494 GCA_035519175.1 Terriglobales bacterium | reverse complement strand
GTGGCCGCCTCCGCCGCCGCCTCCCATCCCGTACCCATGGAGTTCGTGGGCCTGCGCAACACCTATGCCGAGTCCGGCACCCCCGAGCAATTGGTGGAGAAGTACGGCCTCACCGCGCCGCACATCGCAGCCGCCGTCAAGAAGGTGCTGAAGAGGAAGAAGTAGAGCCCACCTCGGCCTCCCGGCCAGCGACCTTGGTAATCTTGGCCCCTCGCGGGGAGGGGCCTAGCATGCCTGGGTCATGACACTGCGCGCTCTCCTCCTCTGCCGCGATGTCCGAGTCCTGGCCGTGCTGCCGCGCCTGCTGGAGCGGGCCAAGATCCAGGTCGAGCGCTGCGCCGCCGCCCCCCAAGCCATCGAGCGGCTGGCGCACAGCAAGTACGAAGCCGTGATCGTGGATTGTGACGATCCCACGGCCGCCGCCGCGGTGCTGAAGAGCGTCCGCTCCGCCCCCTCCAACCGGCGGGCGCTGACCCTGGCGCTGGTGACGGACGCCGCTCCCGCCACCTCCGCCGGCCTGGGCGCCAACTTTGTCCTGGAAAAGCCCATCGTCGCCGAGCGCGCGGCCCGCGTGCTGCGCGCCGCCTACGGCCTGATGACTCAGGAGCGCCGCCGCTATCACCGCCTGCCCGCCAACCAGATCGTGTACCTGAGTTATGAGAGCGTGCTCGACCAGCGGGCGGTGATGCTGAACCTGAGCCAGGGAGGGGTGGCACTGCGCGGGGTGACGGGCGTGCCCTCGCACCATCCCGTGTTCCTGCGCTTCTCCCTGCCCGGAGTGGGGCAGAGCATCGAGGCCCAGGCGGAAACCACCTGGACGAGCGGCGAGCGCCTGGGAGTGAAGTTCGTCAAGCTGGCCCCCACCGCCCAGCGTCGGCTGGAGTTGTGGCTGGGGATGCGGTTGGAAGGGCGGGATTTCGCCTTGACACCCGCCGCCCTGACTCCGCAGGACTGAAGCGGTCCGCCGCCGAACATTTCCCCAGCACCCGCCATTTCGTGCAGTCTGGCGTCACCTCGGCTCTGCAGGAGCCGCCATCGCCATTCCCAACCTGATCCGGTCGCGGATCGCGGCCAACGAAGCTTCGGCCGTCTACTCGCTGCGCACCATCCACACCGCGCAGACCACCTACGCCCTCACCTTCCCGCCGGTGGGCTATGCCGACGATCTGTCCAAGCTGGGAGGGGTGAACCCCAATCCTCCCACCCCGGCGGCGGCCGGCATCCTGGACTGGCTGCTGGGGTGTGCCTCACAGCCCTGCACCAAGAGCGGCTACAAGTTCTACATCTCCTCGCCCGCCGGCACCCCCGTGGCCAACTACACCGCCAACGCCCAGCCGTTGCTGCCGGGACAGAGCGGAGTGCGCGGCTTTTGCGTGGACGCCAGCGGCATCATCAAGGCGGACGTGACCGGCGGCACGACCTGCACGGTCACCATCCAGTAGCCGCTCAGTCTTTCTTCAGATCGTCGACTTCCTTCTTGAGGCGAGCAGCGCGGCTAGTCAGCACCACCAGGTAGGCGATGTGGATGGCCCAGGTGGCTCCATAGGCGAGATAGAGGAAGTTCATCGGCCGCCTCCCGCGAGCGCGGCCAGGGCGTGCGCCTGCTCCAGTTCCTGCCGCGCCCGCTCCATGCGGTATCGGATCCACACCAGCAGGGCGGCGTAGGCGGTGAAGGCCACCAGGTTCCAGATCAGCGCCGGCCGCATGCTGGGATCCAGGCCGGAGCCTTCCGCGCCGAACAGGACCGGCTGCGGATGCTGGGTGCGGAACCAGCGGTTGGCCATGTAGACGAAGCCCACGTCCACGAAGCCGAAGATGGCCAGGGCGGAGGAGAGCACCGGCGCCTGGCCGCCGCTGGCGAAGCGCCGCAGCATCAGGTAGCTGACGTAGATCAGCCACAGCAGCAGGGTGCTGGTCAGGCGCGCGTCCCAGGTCCACCAGATCCCCCACACCGGGCGCGCCCACAGCGGCCCCGTCACCAGCACCACCGTGCAGAAGACCACGCCCACCTCGGCGGTGGTGACGGCCAGCGCGTCGGCGCGCGCGTTGCGCTTCATCAAATAGGTCACCGAGGCCAGGAAATTTACGGTGAAGCAGAGGAACGCGAGGATGGCGGAGGGCAAGTGGTAGTAGAAGATGCGCTGCACGTTGCCCATGGTGGCTTCGGTGGGCGCCGCCACCAGTCCCTGGTAGAGCCCGTAGCTCAGCAGCAGGAAGACCCCCAGGGCCAGGAGCATGAATGCGTTCTTCATGGGATTATTCCGCGTGCAACACCGTCTCGAACAGCAGCAGGCAGACGGTGGTAAACACTATATCGTACACCGCGAGAAAGACCAGGGGCAGGAAAGCGGAGTCCTCGCCCGTCAGGATGAGGGTGGTGGCCCGCACCATGGCGATGAGCGCGGGCACGGAGATGGGGAAGAGCAGCAGCGGCAGCATGATCTCGCGGCTGCGCGTGCGCAGGGAGACGGCGGCGAAGAAGGTCCCGTTCACCACCAGCGCCCAGGTGCCGAACAGCGCTACCGGCAGCAGTTGCCAGGTCGCGCCCAGCGCCCGCAGGTCGAAGAAGACGCTGAACAACGGCGTCATCAGCAGTTCCAGCACGGCCACGAAGAGGAAGTTGCCCAGCACCTTGGAGAGGAAGAGGGCGTCGGCGGGGGCGGGCGAGACCCGGTAGGCGTCGAGCACCTGGTTGCGCAGCTCCCGCGCCCAGGTCTGGTTCAGGGCCACCACCGCCGCGAACAGGAAGGCCACCCACACCAGCCCGCCGGCGATGCGCCGCGACTCCTCGGCGCTGGGCTCGAAGCTGAAGCTGAAGATCACCACCACCAGCAGCGCGAAGAAGAGCATGGCGTTGAGGGCGTCTTTGGAGCGCCATTCCAGGCGCAGGTCCTTGGCCAGGCTGGAGCGGGTGACGGAGAGCAGGCTCATGCCGCGCCTCCGCCCAGTCGCGCCGCCTGCGTGCCCGGGGCGCGCGAGGCCAGCCGTCCCGCCGCCAGCCACAGCGACTCGTCGGCGATGCCCTCGGCGTGCGCCACCTGGTGCGTGACCAGGAAGATGGTGAGGCCGCGGTCGCGGCGCGCCCCCAGCAGCCGCGCCATGGCCCGCGCCGAGGTGACGTCCACGTTGGAGAAAGGCTCGTCCAGCAGCAGCAGCTTGGGATCGTGGAGCAGCGCCCGCGCCAGCGAGAGCCGCTGCCGCATGCCCTGCGAGTATTGCCCGGCAGGGCGCTCGAGCCCGGGATCGAGGCCGACCTCGTCCATGGCGCGCGCGCAGCGGGCGGGCTCGGCCGCGCCGTAGAGCCCGGCGAAGTAGAGCAGGTTCTCCAGGCCGCTCAACTCGTCGTAGAGCAGGGGAGCGTGCGCCATGTAGCCGAGCTGGGCGGTGACCGCGCGCAGGTCGCTCGCCCCCAGCAGCGTGACCGTGCCCGCGGTGGGATGCGTCAGCCCCGCCATCACCCGCAGCAGCGTGCTCTTGCCCGCGCCGTTCTCGCC
>DATIWW010000225.1:0-7269 GCA_035519175.1 Terriglobales bacterium | reverse complement strand
CGAGAACGCGCGCGCGGTGGGCATGAAGATCGTGCTGGTGCCCACCATCGTGCGCGGCCTGAACGACCACCAGATCGGCGACATCGTGCGCCTGGCGGTGAAGAACGCCGACGTCATCACCGGGCTCACCTTCCAGCCCGTGACCTTCACCGGGCGGCTGAACCGCAATGAATTGGCCGCCAAGCGATTCACCCAGGCCGACGTCGCCCACGCCGTCGCCACCCAGAGCGGCCTGACCGACGCCTACCACGACTGGTTCCCGCTCTCCTGCGTGCAGCCCTTCTCCATGCTGATCTCGGCGCTGCGCGGCGAGCTCACCGTGCACCTCTCCTGCCATCCCCACTGCTCGCTGGGGACCTATCTCTTCGTGGACGTGGGCGCCATGCTGCAGGACATCTACGAGTTGGCGCAGCAGATCCCCAACGCCCGGGTGAAGCTGTGGAGCAAGCTCAAGATCTGGTCCAAGCTGCAGAAGCACTTCCGGCCGCAGTTCGCGCCCCGCGGCCTCACCTTTCAGAAGTTCGTGCAGACGTTGCAGGGCTTCACCGACAAGAAGCTGGGGCGCGACGGCATGGACGGCAAGTTCACCTACCGCGCCATCCTAGTCAGCGCCATGCACTTCATGGACTCCTACAACTACGACGTGGAGCGGGTGCGCCGCTGCGTGATCCACTACGCCGCGCCCGACGGCCGTATTTACCCCTTCTGCGCCTACAACTCCGGCCCCCTTTTCCGCGAAAAGATCGAGCGGCAGTACTCCGTGCCGCTGGAGCGGGCGGGGCAGCCGCGACCCGGCGCTTGCGGGGCAGACGGCTGCGGGGGCTGCGGCGCGGGCAAGGACTGAGACCCGGTTCCCGCTGACAGGCCGCCCCAGGAGGGCGGACGTTTGCAATCGCGGCGAGGACGGGTACAATGCCGCCCATGTCGCGCACCCGCATCGCCTCCGCCTGCGGCCTGGGTCTGGCCGCCGCCCTGCTGCTTGCCGGCTGCACCATGTGGAAGGAGAAACCGGTGACCGCCTGGAGCGGGGCCACCGGCGGAGAGCAGTTCGAGCGCCTGCTCTGGCAGGATGTCGAGGCCAAGAACTGGAACTCGGTGGAGCAGCACCTGGCGGCCACCTTCGTCTCGGTCACCGCCAGCGGCAGCCGCGACCGCGCCGCCACCCTGGAGCACTGGAAGCAGCTCTCCCTGGAGGAATATTCCATGGGCGAGGTGCAGGTGACGCCTAGCGGCGACCTCATGATCGTGATCTACAGCGTCACCCTGAAGGGCAGCTACGCCGGGCAGCCCATGCCTGCCGGTCCCTATCGCGCGATGACCATCTGGCAGAAGGAAAAGAAAGGCTGGGTCGCGATTGCACACTCGGCGACTCCAGCCTCCAACGGCTCGAAGTAGCCCTTACGGCTGGGAATGATACTTCCCAATATGTAACAAAAGGTTACATTTCTATAAGACCTGCATCTCGTCTCCAATGCCGGCAGACGGTGGTAATCATCTTTATACTCAATAAGATAGAAAGCTAATTGCGGGCTGGTAGCTGGTGTGCTCTCAGTGCTACCATTCGGGGCGGCTCTCTTCGGGCGCAGTGGGGTGGCCCCTCAATGGTCGGCACTCAAGAACCCAGAGGAGAAGTCCAAAGAGGCGTGCGATGAGCAAAGTTCAGAGGCAGGCGGGCTTCAGCTTGTTAGAGTTGCTGATCGTCATCGCGATCATCATCGTGCTGACGGCGGTGGCGCTGTTCAACCTGCCGGTGGCGCTGCGCTCCATGCGGGTCAACACCGGCTACCAGACGCTGCTCACGCAGATGCGCATGGCGCGGGAGAGCGCGGTGGCCAAGCGCACCATCTTCTATCTCACCTTCAATAATCCGGCGCAGAACATCGTGCTGACGCAGCGCACCGGGGGCGTGGACCAGGTGATCAGCACCGTGCCCCTGCCCTATGACATCCAGTTCACGGTGGTGCCGGGCATGCCCAATACCACCGCCACCACCCCCGACAACTTCGGGACGGGCGCGACCTCCCTCGACCTGGACCAGGGCAACGCCGGCGGCAACGTCAACCAGATCTACTTCTACCCCGACGGCTCGGCGCGCGACAACCTGGGACGCGTCGACAGCGGCGTGATCTACATCTGCCGCCCGGGCGACCTGATGAGCTGCCGCGCGGTCTCCATCTACGGAGCGACCGGGCGGATCCGGGGCTGGCAACTCACGCGCACGGCTGCCGGAGGTGTGCAATGGAACTGAGGCGCAGGCCGGGAAAGCGGGGAGGGCGGCAGGCCGGCTTCAGCCTGCTGGAGGTGATGATCGCCATCGTGGTGCTGGCGGTGGGCATCGTCAGCCTGCTGGGGCTGTTCACGGTGGCGGTGGGCAACATGCAGGTGGCGCAGGAAGACCTGATCGCGCGGCAAAAGGCGGCGCAAGCCCTGGAGAGCGTCTTCGCCGCCCGCGACACGGCGCAGTTGACCTACGCCCAGATCCAGAACGTCGCCAACGGCGGAGTGTTCCTGAACGGTCCCCAACCATTGCTGCAGCCCGGGCCTGACGGCATCATCGGCACGGCCGACGACGTGGGTCCGCCGGACCAGATCATCCTGCCGGGGCCGGACGGGCTGCTGGGCACGGGTGACGACGTCATCGTCCCGCTCTCCGGTTTCACCCGCCAGATCGACATCACGCAGGTGTTCCTGCCCTCGGGCGCGGTGGATCCGTCGCTGCGACAGATCACCGTGACCATTTCCTACGCCACCCCCCAGCGCGGCTTCCGCACGTACCAGGTCGCGTCTTACATCTCCAGCTACCGATAGGAGAGGAGCCATGGCAAAGCGATCGCAGAAACGGCAGCGCGGCTACAGCCTGGTGGAGTTGATCGTGGCCATGGCGCTGGCCACGCTGGTACTGGCGGCGGCCATGATGATGCTGACCAAGGCCATGGACGCCACCGCCATGGTCACGCAGCGCGCCGAGATGCAGCAGAACGCGCGCACCGCCATCAGCTTTCTCAGCCGCGACCTGAGCCTGGCCGCCACGGGTTTTCCCCAGGGAGGCATTCAACTGCCTACCGGCGCCGGCTCGACCGCGCCCAAGTTCGCCTGCAACGCGGCGGCGGGCTGTTATCTCGCCATTAACCAGTATCCCAACGCCCTCATGACCGGGATCGTGCCCAACCCCAACGGCGGCCCCATGCAGTTGGGAGTGCAGACCCGCGCCGTGACCGTGGTCTACCTGGACAACACGCTCCCCCTGAACACCTTCCCGCTGACCGCCATCAACGCGGCGGGCACGCAGATCACCTTTGCCGCGGGGTACAACCCCCCCATCAACGATCCGGTGGTGGGACTGCAGGTGGGCGACGTGCTCTACGTGCAGAACGCGAACGGGACGGCGGTGGGGGAGATCACCGGCATCGCCGGCAACGTCATCACCTTCGGCAACCTGGATCCGCTGAACGTGAACCAGTCGGGGGCGGCGGCCGGAAACGTCAAGTCGCTGGCCAATCCCTCGCCGCCGGCGGCGGCGGGGACCTATCCCCAGACCAGCGCGTACCGGCTGAACGTGATCACCTACTTCATCCAGGTCACGCCCAGCGGCACGCCGCGGCTGATGCGGCAGGTGAACGCGCAGCAGGCGGTGCCCATCGCCGAGAATATCGAGAACCTGCAGCTCACCTTCGACATCTTCGACGACAACACGGGCGTGGCCACGGCCAACCTCCCCGACGCCGCCAACAAGCCCAACCAGATCCGCAAGGTCAACATCGCGGTGACGGCGCGCACCTCGGCGCGCATCAAGCAGCTGGGCGACTTCCAGCGGCTGACCCTGGGGACCTCGGTGGTGCCGCGGAACCTGAGCTTCCGCGACCGCTATCAGTGAGGCACGCTTCACAAGGCATACCAAGGAGAGAACGACCATGAGTGGCAAACGGGAGAGCACGGAGAGCGGTTTTGCGTTGCTGGCCGCGCTGTTGATCCTGATCCTGGTGTCGGCGCTGGCCATCGCCCTGATCTACGCGACCACCTCGGAGCAGCGCATCGGGCAGAACGACCTGGAGAACAACCTGGCCTACTACGGCGCCGAGGCCGGGATGGAGAAGATGATGTCGGATCTGGGCCAGCTCTACCAGGCGCAGGCCTCTCCCTCGGCCGCCACCATCCAGGGGCTGGGCGCCTTCCAGCCCGCTCTGCCCAGCACCATCTACACCGAGTATGCCTTCAACTTCCCCGGCGGCATCCAGGGGAACGGCGCTCCGGTCTCCAGTAACCGCACCATCACCACCGGCCCGGATGCCGGGCTGGCCGCCCAGATCGTGCCCATGCAGCTGGCGGTGACCGCGGCCCGGCCCAGCGGAGCGCAGGTGCGCATGACGCGCACCGTGGAAGTGGCCCTGATCCCGGTCTTCCAGTTCGGGGTCTTCTCCGACAGCGACCTGAGCTACTTCGCCGGCCCCAACTTCGACTTCGCGGGGCGGGTGCACACCAACGGCAACCTCTTCCTGGCCGCGGGTTCGGGCACCACTTTCCACTCCAAGATCTCGGCGGTGGGCGAGGTGGTCCGTACCAACCTGGCCAACGGCTGGCCCACGGCCACCAACTACACCGGCAATATCAAGATCCCCACCGCGCCCAACGGGTGCGACGGCGCCCAGCCGGCCTGCCGCAACCTGGCCAGCACCGAAGGCAGCCTGGTGGGGACCCTGGGCAGCGCCCAGAACCCCAACTGGACGGCCATCTCCCAGACCACGTACAACGGCCTGATCATCAACGGGCGCACCGGCGCCAAGAACCTGCAACTGCCCTTCGTGCAGGGCGGGGTGCAGCCCATCGAGATCATCCGGCGGCCGCAGGCGGGCGAGCTTCCCACCTCGGCGGTGGGCCAGTCGCGCGAGTACAACCTGGCGCAGATCCGGGTGCTGCTGGACGACAACCCCGCCAACCTGCCCGGCGGCGCGGGCGACCCGCAGAACGTCTTTCTCGACAACGTCGGTCCCTATGCGGCCGGGGTCAACGTGGGCGGGACCAACTACTTCCTTGCGAACGGCATCCTGAAGGCGTCAGCGCCCTCGGCCAAGGCCCAGGACCCGGACTGGGCGCAGCCGGTGCAGGTGCCTGCCCTGGCTCCCAATGCGCCCTGGCCGCTGATCGGCGGCTGGCTGCGGGTGGAATACCGCGACGCGGCCGGCAACTATATCCCTGTCACCCAGGAGTGGCTGAGCCTGGGCTTCGCCCGCGGCCTCAACTATCCCAACTCGGAGCAAGGCCGCGCCAACACCGTGCACCCCAACGCCATCCTCATCTTCCAGATGCAGGCGGACCGCAACCTGAACGGGAACACCGCCGACGCCAATGAGTTCGGCGCCACCGTCACCGGGGCCAACACCCAGTACGCGTGGTACCCCATCAACTTCTACGACACGCGCGAGGGTGAGGTGCGGGACGTGGCGGCGGGCACCGCCAGCAGCTGCGCCCTGGCCGGGGTGATGAACGCGGTGGAACTCGACGTCAACAACCTGCGGCGCTGGCTCAGCGGGGCCATCGGGGCCAGCGGCCCGCTGGTCGAGTCCGCGACCCAGAACGGCTACATCCTGTATTTCTCCGACCGGCGCGGCATGCTGCCCAACAGCCAGGGCCAAACCGTGGGCTCGTGGAATTTCGAGGACAACCTCGACTCCGCCGTGGCCAACCCGGTGGCTCCCAACGGGGTGATGGAGGCGGCGGAGAACGTGGACGGCCTTCCGACCCTGGACAACGCCGGCGGCACCAACCTGGCCAACGGCTTCGCTAACCCCCCGGCGGCCCCGACCACGCTGCAGGTCCCGGCCCTGATCGTGAACGGCAATCCCTGGCAGCGCATCACCAACTGCACCACCCTGGCGCGCAAGAACCGGGTCACCGGGGCGCGGCATGTGCTCATCGTGGAGAACGGCAGCCTGGGGAACGTGCCCAGGGCGCCGGGCGCGGTGGGCGGCTTCACCGTGGTGGGTGAGCAGCCGGTGTATGTGCTGGCCGACTACAACGCCAACCTGGCCGCCGGTTTCGGCAACCCCCACGCCTCTGCGGCCGTGATCGCCGATTCCGTCACGCTGTTGACCAACGCCTGGACCACCATCACGAGCCTGCAGAATCCCACCACCATCAGTTGCGGCGGGAGCCGCTGCGGCTCGACGACTTGGTACCGGGTGGCCATCGCCAGCGGCAAGAACCGGAACTTCACCTTCTATCCTGGCAATCCCTACGCCGCCAGCCAGGACTGGGGGACCGACGGCGGGGTGCACAACTTCCTCAAGTACCTGGAGACGATCAATGGGACGGTCAACTACCAAGGCTCGCTGGTGAGCTTCTACTACGCCCAGTACGGGAACGGGTTCTTCAAGTGCTGCACTACGGTGTACAGCCCGCCCACCCGTGCCTACGCCTTCGACACCGACTTTCTGGATCCGTCGAAGATGCCGCCCGGGACGCCGAAGTTCCTGGACGTGGTGAACATCGGGTTCACCCAGGACTTCACGCCGCGCTAGCTCGCCGGCAGCAGGTCAGGGCCGCTCTGCGGAGCGGCCCTTCTTTTTTTGCAGCGAGGCGATTGCGCCGGCGGTCCGGGCTTCCTACAATGCCCGGCGACACCATGGCTCGACGGTCGCTGGGGAATCGCCGATGGCAGGCCGGGATGCGCACCGCGCTGCTGACGTGGTACGGCCGGCATCGCCGCGCCTTGCCCTGGCGCGCCACCCGCGACCCCTACCGCATCTGGCTCTCGGAGATCATGCTGCAGCAGACGCGGGTGAAGGCGGTGCTGGGGCACTATCGTCGCTTCCTGGAGCGCTTTCCGGATGTGCGGGCGCTGGCCCGTGCCCGAGTGTCCTCCGTGCTGGCGGCCTGGAGCGGCTTGGGCTACTACCGCCGCGCCCGCTCGCTGCACGCCGCCGCCCGCGTGCTGGTGGGGGAGCAGGGCGGGGAGTTTCCGCGCACCGCGGAGGAGTTGCGGATGCTGCCCGGGGTGGGTCGCTACACCGCCGCCGCCATCGCCAGTATCGCCTTCGGCGAGCCCGAGGCGGTGGTGGACGGCAACGTGGAGCGTGTCCTCAGCCGCCTCCGCGGCTGTCACCTGCCGGCGCGGCAGGCGTGGGAAATGGCCGAGCAGCTTCTCGACCGCGAGCGTCCCGGAGACTTCAACCAGGCCATGATGGAACTGGGCGCCACCCTCTGTCTGCCGGGCGAGCCACTGTGCACGCGCTGTCCGGTGGCGCGCTGGTGCCGGAGCCGCGGGGCGCTGGC
>DATIWW010000224.1:0-5010 GCA_035519175.1 Terriglobales bacterium | reverse complement strand
GTACGGATGCCGCGCGAGCCGGCGCGGATGCCGCTGCGGGCGCGGCTGCCGGCCTCGATCCAGATGAAGTTGTCGCCCAGGTCTGAAAGTTGCGCCTCGATGCGCTTGCTGCCGGCGTGGCCGATGGCCACCACGCAGATGAACGCGCCCACCCCCACCGCCAGCCCCAGCACCGTCAGCACACTGCGGATCCAGTTGCGCCGCAGCGTGCGGAACGACTCCCGCAGGATGGTGTGGGCGTCCATGGCACTTTCCAGCACCAGTATAGGAAGAGGGACTGTCCGAAGCCAGTGCCCAGGGCCCGAATCCTTCCCGGCCCCGCCATCATCCAAGCGGGCATGATCGAGAAGCGGCAGTTCGGCAGAACCGACATGCAAGTGAGCGTGCTGGGCTTCGGCGGCGCCGAGATCGGCTTCCACCAGGTGTCCCAGGACGAGGTCACCCGTTTGCTCAGCCGGGCGCTCGACGACGGCCTCAATGTCATCGACACCGCCGAGTGCTACGTCGAGAGCGAGACGCTGATCGGCAACGCGGTCTCCCGCCGCCGCAAGGATTTCTATCTGTTCACGAAATGTGGGCACGTCAAGAGCATGGACCACGAGGATTGGAGCTTTGCCGGCCTGCTGCGCTCCATCGAGCAGAGCCTGAAGCGCCTGTGCACCGACCACCTCGACCTCATCCAGTTGCACAGTTGCTCGCTGGAGGAACTCAAGAAGGGCGAGGTCATCCGCGCCCTGGAGGAGGCGAAGCGCAAGGGCCAGGCACGTTACATCGGCTACAGCGGCGACAGCCAGGCAGCGCGCTTCGCCGTAGAATGCGGCCGCTTCGACGCCCTGCAAACCTCAGTCTCCATCGCCGACCAGGAGGCCATCGAACTGACGCTGCCGCTGGCGCGGGAGCGCGGCCTGGGCGTCATTGCCAAGCGGCCCATTGCCAACGCCGCCTGGCGCACCGGCAAGAAGCCGGCGAATGCCTACCATCACGCCTACTGGGAGCGCCTCGAGAAGCTGGACTATCCCTTCCTGCGCGACGGGCTGGAGCGCTCGGTGGCTACCGCCTTGCGCTTCACCTACAGCGTCCCCGGCATCCATACCATGATCGTGGGCAGCACCCAGCCCGGCCGCTGGAGGGAGAACGCCGCCCTGCTGGCCGCCGGGTCCTTGCCCGAGGCCGACTTCCACGCCATCCGCCGACGCTGGAAGGAAGTGGCCGACGCTTCCTGGGCGGGCGAGATCTAGCTTCTCAGCAGCCCCACCTGGCGCAGCACCGTGGCTTGGTCCCAGTAGATGCGCTCGCAGGAAAGCTTGTCGCCGCGGAACTGCACCACCACCTCCAGGTCGATGTCCACCTTCTTGTTGGTCGGCGGCACGCCCGGCAGGAACCACTCCATCTTCTTATTGTGGGTGAAGGTGAGGTGCAGCTCTTCCGCCAGTTGGCCGTCGCCCACGATCTTGTTCACCGACTTCATCTTCAGGTCGTCGGGCCAGGAGGGGATGAAGTTGTCGCGGTAGAAGGCACGCAATTCCTGCTTGCCGCGCCCGCCGGTGTGCACCGGCACGTGGTCCACGGAGGCATCCTCCACCATGGTGGCGAGGGTCGCCTCCACATCCTCGGTCACGAACTCGCCGGCGATGTGCTCGCCCCAGAGCTGGTCCAGTTCTCCGCGGTCATATCGCTCTCCTTGCTGGGCGTGGAGCTATTTCTTCTTGGGCGGCAGGTACTTCTTCTGGATGCTGGCCACCACCACGTAGTTGGGGTCCACCATCTCGGTGACGTGCGCCTGCCCCACCTGCGAGAGCAGTTCATAGGCGTCCATCTCGGAGAGGCCGTAGTCCGTGTGGATCCAGTGCACCAGTTCGGTAAAGGCGATGCGTAGGGCGTCGTCGAGCGGGCGGTAGGCGCCCACCGCCATGATGGCCTGGTCGTTCTCGAAGCGCGGCCAGGCGATGCGCTGCCCCTTGATGACGTCCACCTGCAGGCGCGCCTTGAGCGGGACCTCGATGGCGGTGCCCGCCACCTCGCCGTCGCCCATGGCGGCGTGGCCGTCGCCCACGTAAAGCAGCCCGCCCGCGACGTTCACCGGGAAGTACACGGTATTGCCGGCGCGGGCCTCGGGGGCGTCCATGTTGCCGCCGAACTCCGCCGGCACCACCGAGCTGCGAGCTTCCCCGTCCGCCGGCGCCACCCCGATGCAGCCCAAGAACGGCCGCAGCGGGATTTCTACCGAGAAGTTGGAGTCGAGGCCCTTGAAGGTGGCCACGTTCTTCTTGTGGTCGATGGGATAGAACCAGATCCTCTCTCCCAAAGGCGGATTGAGCATGGGAGTGTAGTTGGTGGTGTTGAGGGCGCCGAAACCCGGGGCCATCGCACCCACCCCCTGGTCGCCGTCCACCTGGAGGTCGAGGATGTGGATCACCAGCGTGTCGCCGGGATCGGCGCCCTCGATGTAGAAGGGGCCGGTCAGCGGGTTGTCACCCGGGGCCATGCTGACAGTGTCGCCCGGCTTCTTGATGGCGTTGCCGAAGCAATCCACGGTGTTGGTTTCCAGGATGTCGCCAGGCTTGAGCCGCGCCACCGGCTCGGCGGCGGCGAAGGTGTACTTCAGCGTCCTGGGATCCAGCGGATAGCGGACGACATGGCCCTGCGGGACCTGCGCAACGGACGCGGCCGCGCTGAATAAGAAGCAGAGCACGAAGCACAGCGATTTCATGGCTTTCACCTGTTCCGAGCGCGGGAGTTTAGCACGCCAGC
This sequence comes from Terriglobales bacterium, assembly GCA_035519175.1. Taxonomy (GTDB): domain Bacteria; phylum Acidobacteriota; class Terriglobia; order Terriglobales; family Acidobacteriaceae; genus DASPRL01. The sequence goes on along the minus strand of DATIWW010000224.1, from coordinate 2,259 downwards.
GCCGTGGTACACTGCAGTTACTCCTCCATCCCCCAAAAGACGCGTGGTGAGGGATGGGTGCGTCTTCCCTGCCGCGACGCGGGCGGCGCGCAAGAAAGTCGCGGCCCCGCGTTCCACATGGCACGGACCGGAGCCGGTTCCCGGGATGGGGGCTGGCAAGGGGATACCGGCCCGGGGGTTAAGATCCAGCATTCTCATGTGCCCGCGCACGAGAAGGATGGCCCGCGATCCGATTTCAACCAGGATGCGCGTGCAGGCCTTCCCAGCGGGCGACCGTGACCTGGGAGGCCTCATGAAAACAATTCCGTGCTCGCTTCCGAGACTGGCCATGGCAGCGGCCCTCTTGCTGCTCGCCGCCACCGCGTCCGCCCAGACCCGGCGGGCCGTGGTCATCGGGATCGACCAGTACTCGGTCCCCGACGCTGCCCCCACGGCGGCGGCCGCCACCGCCCCAGCCACGCAGCCGGGCGTTTCCACCCACGCCACCCGCCGCGACTTCAGCGGCGGCTGGATGGACCTGGACGGCTCGGTCAACGACGCCCTTTCCATGGGTCAGGTGCTCGTCGCCCGCTACGGCTTCAAGCCCGAGAATGTGCACTACCTGCTGGGGCCGACGGCTGAGGACCTCAAGGCCGTGAAAGGCATGCCGGCGCACCAGGCGCCCACCCGCGCCAGCATCCTGGCCGCCATCCAGAGGTACCTCATCGACGAGGCCCAGCAGGGCGACATCGTGGTCTTCTACTACGCCGGCCACGGCTCGCAGATGTACAACTCGCTCTCCAACAAACTCGACAAGCAGGACGAGACCATCGTCCCCGCCGACGCCAGCACCGGCGTGTGGGACATCCGCGACAAGGAGATCGCCCGCCTCTTCAGCAAAGTGCTGGACAAGGGCGCGTGGCTGACCGCCATCTTCGATAGCTGCCACTCGGGCTCGATCTCGCGCGGCTTCCAGATCCATCCCGGCAAGGTGCGCTACATCCCCGGCGACACGCGTGACGCCAAGGACAGGCCCGATCGCGGCCCCACTCCGGAAGAGCGCGGCGCGCTCATCTTCTCCTCTGCCCTGGATACCGAGGTTGCCGCCGAGGCCCGGGACGAGTACGGTGTCTCCCACGGCGCCTTCACGCTGGCGCTGCTGCAGACCCTGAAAACGCTGCCGCCGAATGCCCCCGCCAAGACCATCTTCCTCAGCGCCCGCAGCCTGATGCGCTCCACCGGGCTGGCCCAGGACCCGGTGCTGGCCGGCACCCCGGCGCGCCAGAACGCGCCTCCCTTTGGCGGCCCCGCTGCCGGTGTGGACGGCAAGATCACCGTCACCGCGCTGGGCGTGGATGAGGACGACAACGTCATCCTGGAAGGCGGCTTGGCCCTGGGCCTGGCTCCCAAGTGCGACTTGGTGCCGGCCGGCGCCAAGACGCGCGGCAGGGAGGCCACGCACCTGCGCATCCTCTCCGTGGACAGCCTGACCCGCTCCAAGGCGCAGGTGGTGGGCGCCAAGCCCACCGACGTCAAGCCCGGACAGCAGTTCGTGCTCGACCGCTGGGTAGCCTCCTCCGGCATCCGCCTCAAGGTTTGGATGCCGCCCTCCCAGCTCTCCGACGCCGAGCTGCGCGCCGCCGCCCTGGAGTTCCTGAAGCTGGGCGACCGCGTGCAGTGGGTCAACGACCCGACCGTGGAGTCTCCTACCCACATTCTGAGTTGGAACGGAACCGAGTGGACGCTGACCTCCAGTGGCGCCAGTCAGGGCCTGGGCCGCACTCCCAGCCAGCAGCAGGTCGAACAAACGCTGGGCTCCGCCAAGCCGGTCAAGCTCTTCCTCAGCCTGCCGCCTTCGGCGGAGCTGGCCGCCGCGCTCAAGACGGCGATGGCCGAGGAGAACCAGGCCGTCGAGATCGCGCTGCAGCCCCAAGACGCCACCTACCTGCTGATGGGCCACCTCTCCGCCGACGCGGAGCCGAAGCTGGAGTACGCCTGGGTGCTGCCCAACACTCTGAAGGACGACAGCTACACGCCGCCGCCGGGCCCGCGCAGCGCCGACCAGCAAGGCACGGTCTCGCCCCCGGTGCTGCCTCCGCGCACCGATTGGGTCGCCGGCGGCGCCGAAGAGGCACCCCGGGCCGCCACCCAACTGCACGACTTCGCCCTGCGCATCGAACGGCTGCAGGGATGGCTGCAGTTGCCTTCCCCTCCCGATGACGGCGCCTTCCCCTACCGCCTGGTCTTCCGCCAGTCGGGGACCTGGATGGCCACGGATCC
>DATIWW010000223.1:0-5178 GCA_035519175.1 Terriglobales bacterium | reverse complement strand
ACTTTCCTGCCTCTGCGGGTGAACGCCGGCGGCGTCATGCCGGTGATCTTCGCCTCCTCCATCCTCACCTTCCCGCAGACGGCCGGCTACTTCCTGCACAACAGCAAGATCTTCGGCCCGGTGCTGGACGCGCTCAAGTGGGGCGAGCCGCTGTACACCCTGCTCTACGCCGTCGGCATCATTTTCTTCGCCTACTTCTACGTGTCCATCGTCTTCAACCCCAACGAGGTGGCCGACAACATGCGCAAGTACGGGGGCTTCATTCCCGGCATCCGCCCCGGCAAGCGCACCTCCGACCACATCAACGAGATCCTCACCCGCATCACCCTGGTGGGCGCCCTCTACCTCATCCTCATCTCCTTCATTCCGGAGTGGATGATCACCGGCATCCACCTCAACCACCTGCCCTGGTGGCTGGGCGGCAACTTCTTCGAGCGCCTGCCCGCCTGGGTCACCGGCGGCCTGGGGGTGCAGTTCTATTTCGGCGGGACCTCGCTGCTCATCGTGGTGGGCGTGGCCATGGACACGGTCAACCAGGTCGAATCGCAGCTCATCATGCGCCACTACGACGGCTTCACCTCCAAGGGGCGCATTCGCGGGCGGCGCATTTGGTGACCGGTTCCGAGGAGCGCATGGCAGCACCCGCCACCGGCATGGCCGACGCCAAGACCCGCGAGGTGAGGCCCATCATCCTGCTGGGGCCGCCGGGCTCGGGGAAGGGCACGCAGGCCAAGCAGATCGTGGAGCGCTACGGCATCCCCCAGATCTCCACCGGCGACCTGCTGCGCGACAACGTGGCCCGCTCCACCGAACTGGGCCGGAAGGCCAAGGCGGTGATGGAGCGCGGCGAACTGGTTCCCGACGACCTGGTGTGCGGCATGGTCGCCGCCCGCCTGCAGCAGCCGGACTGCGCCCGCGGCTTCATCCTGGACGGCTTTCCGCGCACCGTCGCCCAGGCCGAGTGGCTCGACAAGTTCTTGAAAACAGAGTTCTTTGACAACGGCAGGATGCGCACGCCCCCGGTTGTGGTCGATATCGTGGTGGGATATAATGAGCTTTTGCGACGGCTGACCGGGCGCCGCTCGTGTCCCACCTGCGGGCGCATCTATAACATCTACTTTCAGCCTCCGCGCGTCGCCGACACCTGCGATAACGACGGCGCCAAACTCGTCCTGCGCAAGGACGATACGGAGGAAGTGATTGCGGAGCGCCTGAAGACCTACGAGCGGCAGACCTTGCCCCTGACCGACTATTACCGTCGCCAGGGGCGGCTGCGGCAGGTGGACGGCGCCAGGCCGGTGGAGCAGGTCACGGCCGCGGCCTTCCAGGCGATCGAGCATGGCGATCGTCTGTAAGTCGCCCGCCGAGATCGAGCGCATGCGCCGCAGTGGGCGCATCGTGCGCGAGGTGCTGGACCTGGTGGCCGGCATGGCCCAGCCCGGCGTCTCCACCATGGTGCTGGAGCGCGCCGCGGAGAGAAAGATCAAGGAACTCGGGGCCAAGCCCGCGTTCAAGGGGTACTTGAATTACCCCTGTGTTCTTTGCACGTCGGTGAACCAGGAGATCGTGCACGGCATCCCCTCGGAGCGGCGGCTGCTCAAGGCCGGGGACATCGTCTCCATCGATTGCGGGGTGGTGCTCGATGGCTACTACGGCGACGCGGCCGTGACCGTGGCGGTGGGCGAGCCCACGCCGGAGGTGCAGAAGCTGCTGGAGATCACCCGGGCTTCGCTCTACCGGGCCATCGGCAGGGCGCGCGTCGGCAACACCGTGGGCGACCTGGGTTCGGCGGTGCAGGAGCTGGTGGAGGCCAACGGCTTCAGTGTGGTGCGCGAGTTCGTGGGTCACGGCATCGGCACCAAGCTGCACGAGGACCCGCAGGTGCCCAACTTCGGCCTGCCGGGACACGGGGCGCGGCTGCAGGAGGGCATGGTGCTCGCCATCGAGCCCATGGTCAACGCCGGCAAGCCCGGCTCCCGCGTGCTGGACGACCATTGGACGGCGGTGACCGAGGACGGCAGCTTCAGCGCCCACTTCGAGCACTGCGTGGCGGTCACGAAAGATGGGCCCTTGATCCTGACGGAGTAGCGAACCGGGAACTGCGAACTGGAAACCGGGAACCGGGAACTGAAAACTGGTTCTAGGAGTTGGATGAGCAAAGAAGACGCGATTGAAGTTGAGGCGTCTGGCGGGCGTGAGCGAAGCGAGCGCGCAGCGCGAACCGAGCGGGAGTCCGCCGCCGAAATCCTGAGCGCAGCGAAGGATCTCCGGAGCGTCTCGACTGCGGCGGCCGGCCGCTAGGAGTTGGATGAGCAAGGAAGACGCGATTGAAGTCATGGCCACGGTGATCGAGCCGTTGCCCAATGCCATGTTCCGGGTGGAACTGGAGAACAAGCACCAGGTCCTGGCGCACGTATCCGGGCGCATGCGCAAGAACTTCATTCGCATCCTTCCCGGCGACAAGGTCGCGGTGGAGCTTTCCCCCTACGACCTGACGCGGGGACGGATCGTGTACCGGTACAAGTGATTGCGGCGGCTGGTTCCGCAACTGGGAACTGGCAACCGGGAACTGGGAACTTTATGAAGGTTCGTGCATCGGTCAAGAAGGTTTGCGACAAGTGCAAGATCATCCACCGCCGCGGGGTGGTGCGGGTGATCTGCGAGAACCCGAAACACAAACAGCGCCAGGGATAGCTGACGACTGGCGACTGACTACTGACGACTGGGGTAACTATGGCACGTATCGCCGGTGTGGATCTGCCGCGCCAGAAGCACGCGGTCATCGCGCTCACCTACATCTACGGGATCGGGCACTCCCGCGCCCGCAGCATCTGCGCGACCGCCAACGTGGACGGCGCCAAGAAGGTCCAGGATCTGAACGAGGAAGAGGTCAACCGCATCCGCCAGGTCATCGAGCAGGAAGGCAACGTGGAGGGCGACCTGCGCAAGGATGTGCAGATGAACATCAAGCGGCTGATCGAGATCGGGTCGTACCGCGGCTATCGCCACCGCCGCAACCTGCCCGTTCGCGGGCAGCGCACCCACACCAACGCGCGCACCCGCAAGGGTCCGCGCCGCGGCACCGTGGCCCAGAAAAAGAAATCGACGGCGAAGACATAATCTATGGCGAAACCGACACCACCGCCCGCAGCACCCGGCGCCGCGCCCGGCGCTCCGGCAGCCCCGGAGAAGAAGGGCAAGCGCAAGCAGTTCAAGAAAAAGGAGCGCAAGAACGTTCCTTTTGCCGTGGCCCACATCCAGGCCTCGTTCAACAACACCATCGTCACCATCGCCGACCCGGAGGGCCGCGTGCTGTCGTGGAAGAGTTCGGGCTCGCTGGGCTTCCGCGGGTCGCGCAAGGGCACGCCCTTCGCCGCCCAGCAGGCCGCCATGAACGCCGCCAACCAGGCGCGCGAGCACGGCGTGCGCTCCCTGGAAGTGCGGGTCAGCGGGCCGGGCTCGGGACGCGAGTCCGCCATCCGCGCCCTGGCCGCCGCCGGCCTGGAAGTGCGCATGATCAAGGATGCGACCCCGGTGCCGCACAACGGCTGCCGCCCGCCCAAGCGCCGCAGGGTCTAGGAATTTGTAATTTGCGATTGGTAAATTGTAATTTTCCGGGCGAGTCGCCCGGCAGGTTCTTCAAATTACCAATTACAAATTACTCAATTACGAATCGCATGGATCGGGAAGAAGGGAACGCCAGTCCCGTAAACCGATCAGGAAAAGGAGAGCAACTTGGCACGCTATAAAGACGCAGTCTGCCGCCTTTGCCGCCGCGAAGGCATGAAGCTGTTCCTCAAGGGGCCGAAGTGCTTCACCGACAAGTGTCCGGTGGAGAAGCGCAACTTCGCTCCCGGCCAGCACGGCAAGGACCGCAAGGCCAAGATCGTGGGCTACGGCCTGCAGTTGCGCGAGAAGCAGAAGACCAAGCGCATCTACTTCACGCTGGAGCGGCAGTTCCGCAACTACTTCGAGAAGGCGGCGCGCCACAAGGGAGTGACCGGCGCGGTCCTGCTGCAGCAACTGGAGTGCCGGCTCGACAACGTGGTCTACCGCCTGGGCTTCGGCATCTCCCGGCGCCAGGCGCGCCAACTGGTGCGCCACGGCCACGTGGACGTGAACGGGCGGCGCGTGAACATCCCCTCGTTCCAGGTGGCACCCGGCGACGAGATCACGCTGCGCGAGCGCAGCCGCAAGCTGCCCGTCGTCGCTTCCGCGCAGGAGTTCACCAGCCACCAGACGCTGCCTTCCTGGCTGGAGCTGGACCGCGAGAACCTGAAGGGACGGGTCACGGCCCTGCCCAGGCGCGAAGACATCAACCTGCCGGTCAACGAACAGTTGATCGTCGAGCTGTACAGCAAGTAAACGATCGTGAAGAAGCCCAGCCATTCGCGCCCGAGCAGCCCTGGTCACGCAGCGCCCGCCGATGGGCCGGCGGGAGGTGACCTCGCGCCACAGGGCCGAAAAGGAGAAAGGTAACCATGTTGTGGAAAGGCTTTCAGAAACCCAAGCGGCTCGCGGTTGACACCGAGACCCTCACCGACAAGTACGGCAGATTCCACGCCCAGCCGTTCGAGCGCGGCTTCGGCACCACCATCGGCAACGCCCTGCGGCGCGTGCTGCTCTCCTCCATCGAGGGCGCGGCGGTGACCGCGGTCAAGATCGAGGGCGTGCTGCACGAGTTCCAGTCCATCCCGGGGGTGGTCGAGGACGCTACCGACATCATCCTCAACCTCAAGCAGGTGCCCTTCAAGCTGAACGGGGAGGGCCCCAAGGCCATCTACCTGCGCGCCGACAAGCCCGGCGTGGTGACCTCGGGGATGATCGAGGCCGACGGCGACGTCGACATCCTGGACAAGAACGTCTACCTGGCGACCATCAGCGAGGGCGGCAAGCTGGACATGGAGATGCGGCTCAAGCGCGGCCGCGGCTACGTCGCCGCCGACAAGAACTTCGACGAGGACCTGGGCATCGGCTTCATCCCCATCGACTCGGTGCACTCGCCGGTGCGCAAGTGCAACTACATCGTGGATGCGGCGCGCCTGGGCCAGATCACCGACTACGACAAGCTCACCCTCGAGGTGTGGACCAACGGCTCCATCACCCCGGCCGATTCCATCGGCCTGGCGGCGAAGCTGCTGAAGGACCACATGAACATCTTCATCAACTTCGAGGAAG
>DATIWW010000222.1:0-4131 GCA_035519175.1 Terriglobales bacterium | reverse complement strand
CATCGTCCACTCCGCGGTGCAGGTGGTGGTCTCCGGCGGCGTGGTCCGCATCGCCAACGGCTCCAAGGTGGAGGACGGGCAGATCACCGAGATCAACCTTCCCCGCACCTGGATCGAGCGCTGCCAGGTGGTGGAGTACATCCGCACCTTCCTCTTCGGACGTCCCGCCTGGAACTTCCTCAACGCCACCTTCATCGTTTCCGGCGCCTTCTGCATGCTGCACAAGGAGACCGTCATCCTGGCCGGCGGCTTCACCACCGACACCGTCACCGAGGACGTGGACATGATCGCCGTCCTGCACCGCTTCCTGCGCACCATGAAGTGGAAGTACCGCATGGTCTTCACCACCGATCCCATCTGCTGGACCGAGGCCCCGCACACCGTGCGCATGCTGGCGCGCCAGCGCCGCCGCTGGCAGCTCGGCCTGATGCAGACGGTGATGAAGCACAACGATATGATCCTGAGCCCGCGCTATCGCGCCGTGGGCCTGCTCAGCATGCCCTTCCACGCCTTCATCGAGGCGGTGGGCTGCGTCATCGAAGCCGCCGGCACCATCCTCATCCCCTTCTCGTTCCTCATCGGCGCCATGCCCTTCTCCCTCTTCCTGCTGCTCATGTTCCTGGCCGTGGGCTACGGCACCCTGCTCTCCATGGGCTCGGTGCTGCTGGAAGAGACCACCCTGCGCCGCTACCCCAAGCTCCGCCACGTGCTCATCCTGATGGTTTTCGCGGTGATCGAGAACGTCGGCTACCGGCAGATGGTCACCTTCTTCCGGGCGCAGGGTGTGCTCTCCTACTTCCTGGGCAAGAAGAAGTGGGAGCTGGTGGCCCACCGCGGGCTGGCGCCCAGACTGGCGGAGCATGAGCGCGCCTAGCCTGCCCAAGTCGAAGATGCGCCTGCGCGCGCGCAACCGCTGGTTCTTCGGCAACCGCGTCTTCCTGGGGATGCTCCTGTTCTTCATCCTCATCGCCCTGTGGGAGTTCCACTGGAAGCCGCAGTACCGGCCCTTCTATGAGCAGGGGGTCGCGCTCTACCAGTCGGGGCAGTACTTGCCGGCGCTGCGCCAGTTCACCCGCGCCTACGAGATCTCTCCCAACGCCGTCGACGTCATCATCATGATGGGCTGGACCAACCTCAAGCTGAAACGCTGGGAAGAAGCCCGCTTCTACTTCACCCGCGCCCTGCGCATCGATCCCCGCCTGGAGGAAGCGCAGATGGGGGCCTCCTTCGTCGCCCTGGAGACGGGGCGCGGCAAGCTCGATCCGCAATTGCTTTCCAAGCTGCTGGGACGGCGCCAGAGCGATCCCAACGTGATGATCCTGGCCGCCGGCGCCCTGCAGCAGGAGGGCCAGTATCTCGCCGCCGCCGCCCTCTACCGCCGCTTGGAGCACGACAAGAACTACGGCACCGCCGCCCGCCTGGCCCTGGCCACCATCTATGGCACCCAGGGCTTGGAGGGCGACGCCATGCCCGCAGCCCTGCCGGCACCCCAGCGCGCCCCCCAGTTGCGCCTGCCCTTCCGCGCCGCCGACGGCGCCCTGTGGCTCGCCTCCGCCTCCGGCTGGCAGAAGTTCTACGTCAACGGCGTCGACCTGGGGGCGGGTGCCCCCGGCTACTATCCCCTCTCCCTACCCACCACGGGCGACCTCTACCTCACCTGGGTGCGGCTGGCTTCGCAGATGAACGCCAACACCCTGCGTGCCTACACCCTGCTGCCGCCGGCCTTCTATCGCGCCTTCCAGCACTACCGGGCGGCGGGCGGGAGCATGGACCTGCTGCAGCAGGTCTGGGTGGACGAGCCCCCCGACCACGACCTGTACACGCCCAGGTACATGGAGGCCATGCGCGCCCACATCCGCGGGGTGGTGGATGCCCTGCACGGGCGCGGCGAGGTGCCGCCCACTCCCGGCCGCGGCGGCGGCATCTACGACCAGGACATCTCATCGGCGGTGGTGGGCATCCTGCTGGGCGGCGAACTCGATGCCGCCACCATCAACCAGACCGACGTGCTCAATGCCGGCCAGACCAGCTACTCGGGAAGATACGTTTCGCTCGAGCAAGGCAGCGCTTCCGAGGTCTGGTACGCGCAGATGCTCGACTACCTGGTCGAGTACGAGACCTCGACCTACAACTGGCAGCATCCGGTGGCCCTGATCAACGGGCCGCAGACCGATCCCAAGCGCGGCGCCTTGACCGAGGAGTCGCTGCGCGCCACCCCCGCCTTCCCGGCGGGCTTGTTCGCCGCCTACGTCGCCTTCCCCTACTTCCCGGAGTCGCTGACCCGCGAGCCCGAATACCTGCGCGCGCGCGACAGCCTCGGTCCCAACCCCGTGGCCGGCTATCTGCGCGCCCTCCGCAGCCGCATCTCCCTGCCGCTGGTGGTTACCGACTACGGCATCTCCACCGCCTTGGGCGTCCGCCGCGTGCAGGTCAACGGATGGAACCAGGGCGGGCACTCGGAAGACTCGCAGGCGCAGGTGTTGGCGCGGCTGGATTCCACCATCCGCGAGACCGGCTGTGCCGGCGGCATCGTCTTCGAGCTGGCCGACGAGTGGTATCGCCAGGGCTGGATGCCGCAGGGCTTCGAGAGCCCGCCCGACCGTGCTCCCCTCTGGACCAACCAGCTCGACCCCAACAAGAGTTACGGCCTCCTGGGCTATCGCACCCGCGGCTGGCGCTTGTTCGCCGGCGACGCGGCCGCCTGGGAGCAGCAGCCCAAACTCTACGCGGCTTCCCAGGGCGCCTCCTTGCACGACCCCTACGACGCCGAGCGCCAGATCCAGAGCGTGCAGGCGGCCGCCGACGAGGCCTACCTGTATCTGCGCATCAGCTTGTCCTGCCTCGACTGCGTGGGCGGGCGCCACGACGGAAAGACCCACTTCGAGCAGGCGGCCTACGCCGTCGTCCTCAACACTCTGCCCGGCCACGCCGGCCTGCAGCGTCTGCCCTTCGGCGGGCTGGCCCTGCCCTCCGGGGCCGACTTCCTCCTCTATCTGGGAGAGCCGGCGAAGTCTCGCCTGCTGGTGGCGGAGAACTACAACCCCTACGTGGTGGCGGCGCGCGGCGATTACCCCAACGAGGTGCAGATGTCCTATCGTCCCGGCTTCTCCGTCGAGCTGATGCCGGCGGGACGCTTCCTGGAGTACCCGGCCGGGCCGGGGGGCAGCGCCAGCCTCTTCCACTACGGCGACGGCAACCCTGCCGCCACGGACTACGATTCCCAGGCGGAGTGGTACGCCGACCTGAAGCACAACGCCCTGCTGGTCCGCATCGCCTGGGGCAAGCTGCTGTTCACCGATCCTTCCAGCCTGCGCGCCTTCTTCGGCTACGACCTCAACGCCGGAGTGCGCTCCGCCGTCAGCCCCGGGGTCGAGATCAGCGTCTTCGCCCTGGCGCCCGGCGGCAGCGACTGGTCGCAGGCGGCGGTGGCCGCTTCCGTGCCCGCAGTCTCCGGGGGCAAACTGGAGCCGCCCCGCACCTTCACCTGGTCCGGGTGGAACGCGGTGGGGCCGCCGGACCTTTACCGGAAGAAGGCCTACTACGAGCTGCAGAGAGAATTCCTCGTCGGCCCGCAAGCGCCGGCGGGAAAGCCGGCGGGCCGCGCCGCGGTTGACCGCGCGCCCGGGGTGAGATGAAATGAGGCGAACGCGTCCCTTCACCATGCTGAAGCACGTGGCATTCTTGCTGCTGCTGGTGGCGGCTCCCGCGCTGCTGCGGGCGCAGGCCCCACCCCAGGACCCGGTGGCCAAGGCCCGCGCCCTGGCCTACAGCGGGCGCGAGCACCGCGCCCAGGCCCTGGCCATCCTGCAGGAGTACCTCAAGCAGGACCCCACCGACAGCGATGCCCGCACCCTCTACGGCATCGTGCTCTCCTGGGAAGGGCGCTACGACGAGTCGCGCGCGCAGTTGGAGCAGGTGCTGGCCACTCATCCCTACCACGGCGACGCCACGCCCGCCCTGGTGCGCGTGGAACTGTGGTCCGATCATCCCGCGCACGCCGAGCAACTGGCTACCGCCTACCTGCAGCAGAAGCCCAAGGACACCGAGATGATGTACCTGCTGGCCCGCGCCCAGCGCAACCAGAACCGCTACAAGGATGCCCTCCACACCCTTGACCAGTTGCTGGTCCTC
>DATIWW010000221.1:0-4821 GCA_035519175.1 Terriglobales bacterium | reverse complement strand
GGGCAGCGAACTCTCGTCCACCGCGAAGTTGTGGTTGTGGGCGGTGATCTCCACCTTCCCGGTCAGCAGGTTCTTCACCGGATGGTTGCCGCCGTGGTGGCCGAACTTGAGCTTGTAGGTCTTGCCGCCCAGCGCCAGCCCGACGAGCTGGTGCCCCAGGCAGATGCCGAAGATGGGCACCCGCCCCATCAGCCGCCGGATGTTCTCCACCGCGTACTGGCAGGGCTCGGGATCGCCGGGGCCGTTGGAGAGGAAGATGCCGTCAGGATTGAGCGCCAGAACGTCCTCGGCCGCCGTCTCCGCCGGCACCACGGTCACGTGGCAGCGCTCCGCCACCAGCTTCCTGAGGATGTTGTGCTTGATGCCGTAGTCGTAGGCCACCACGCGCCAGAGCGGCGGCTCGTCCTTCACCCCCACCACCTGGGTGGGCTCGTGCGAGCGCTCGCCCACCTCCCACACGTAGCGCTGCTTGGTCGAGACCACCTTGGCCAGGTCGGTGCCCACCATGGAGGGGATGGCGCGGGCCTTGGCCACCAGCTTCTCCGGGTCCTCCTCCAGCATGGAGATGACGCCGCGTTTGCAGCCGTGGTCGCGCAGGTGGCGCACCAGGGCGCGGCTGTCGATCTCGGCCAGCACCGGGATCTTGAACTTCTCCAGGTACTCGTCGGTGACCTGCTGCGAGCGCCAGTTGGAGCTGATGCGCGAGAACTCGCGCACGATCAGCCCTTCGATGTAGGGGCGGGTGGACTCGGTGTCTTCGGGGTTGGTGCCGTAGTTGCCGATCTCGGGGTTGGTGAGGACTACGATCTGCCCGGCGTAAGAAGGATCGGTGAAAATCTCCTGGTAGCCGGTGATGGAGGTATTAAAAACGACTTCCCCGTAGCATTCGCCTTTGGCGCCGTAGCCTTTGCCGCGGAAGATCTTGCCATCTTCCAGCGCAAGGATCGCTTGCATTCCGTCTCCGGGGAGTGGATTTTTCGGATTCTAGCAGAGAATTCCGGAAGTGACTAGGGGGCGCCGCAGAAGAATTTCCGATTGCAGATTGTAGATTTCAGATTTGTGCCGGCACAGCGTCGTGCCAGCGGCCCATCTTCAATAATCGGCAATCTTCAATCTGAAATCTTCAATCGCTATTTCAGCATCCCCAGCTTGTCCATGGGCCAGTACACGAAGACGGCCTTGCCGTAGATGTAGCTCTCGTCCACCGGGCCGAACTCGCGGCTGTCGTTGGACATGGTGCGGTGGTCGCCCAGCACGTAGTAACTGTGGGCCGGCACCACGATCTCGGGGAAATTGTGCCCGTCCACGTAGCGCGGAGGTACGTAAGGCTCGGGCAGCGCCTGCCCGTTGACGTACACCATCCCGCGCTCGATGCGGATGTGGTCGCCGGCCACCCCCACCACCCGCTTGATGTAGCTCTTGGAGGGGTCGCGCGGGTAGCGGAACACCACGATGTCGCCGCGTTCGATGGGCTCCAGGCGGTAGACAAACTTGTTGATGAAGATGCGCTCCTGGTCCTGCAGCCCGGGCAGCATGCTGTTGCCCTCCACCTTCACCGGCTGGTAGAGGAAGAGGATGATGAAGCCGGAGATGGCCAGCGAGATCAGCAGGTCGCGCACCCAGGTGCGCAGCACCTCGCCGCTGCTCCGCTTCTCCCGCGGGGGCGGGGCCGCCGGGGAAGTGCGATGGTCTTCGTCAGTCATGCTTGGCGCTTATTGTATATGGATTGGCCCCGCCGGCCGCGGGTTGTATTCTCCGGCCGCCGTACCATGCCGCCTCCCCGCATCCAACCCGGAACCGGGGTACAATACCCCGGCGGGGGGGCTTTATGAAGCGTGTCCTGTACCTGACGTTCGTGGCCTTACTGGCCTTCGCGACCCTGGGTTGGACGGACCAGAGCATCCCCGCGTATCACCCGGCGCCTCCGCCCAGGGGCGCCAAGCTGCCTCCCATCCTGCCCGCCGACGCGCTCTGGGGCCCAGAATTCCAGTATCCCTACCAGACCCACGCCTACGAGCTGGCGGCCAAGATCCCCAACGTCCTCTACCAGCAGCCCTGCTACTGCCACTGCGACCGCAGTGCCGGCCACAAGAGCCTGCGCTCCTGCTTCGAGGACACCCACGGCGCCGAGTGCGGCACCTGCCTGCGCGAGCTCTACTACACCTACCGGCAGACCAAGGCGGGCAAGACTCCCGCGCAGATCCGCGCCGGCATCATCAAGGGGGAGTGGGAGAAGATCGACCTCCAAGCCGCGGCCTCCATGCAATAGCCTGGCCCCGGCAGCCGTGGAATTGCACCAGCCCTGGTGCAATCGGGCCGGGTTGACGCGCCCCCAGCTTGCGCGTATAAACAAAAAGCTCTTCGGACCCTCAGACATCAGTAACCGGACGCATCTCTGAGCCTTTTCCACAATGGAACAGGCTGTCTCCCCTGCTCTCAGGCGCGAAGGTGCAAGTCGATGAAGAAGAAAGGCGCAGGAAGAGTTAAATCTTCCTCGGCTAAATCTAAGAAACATAAGGGTGTTAGGAAGGCAGGCCGTGGAGGCAAGAAGGCCGCGGCCGCACCCCCGCGCCGACCCTCGCTGATGGACGATCCGCGTTTTGCACAGGCTGTGCAAAACTATGAAGCCGGCCTCAAGGCCCTGCAGGAGCACAAATTCGAGCGCGCCAAGGCCCTGCTGGAGAAGGTGGTGGCCGGCTCCATCAAGGAACTCTCCGACCGCGCCGCCGTCCACCTCAGCGCCTGCCAGCAGCAACTGGCCCGGGCCTCGACCAGCTTCAAGACCCCGGAGGAGCACTACGATTACGCCGTCTCCCTGATGAACAGCGGCGACTACGAGGGCGCGCGCAGCCACCTGGAGAAGATCGTCAAGCAGTCGCCCAAGACCGACTACGGCTGGTACGGCTTGGCGGTGCTGGACTGTCTTTGCGGGCACGTCGAGGACTCCCTCAAGCACCTGCAGCAGGCCACGCGGCTCAATCCCGGCCTGCGCTTCCAGGCGCGCAACGACTCCGACTTCCAGAACCTGGCCGACGACCCCCGCTTCACCGAGCTGCTCTATCCGGAAGAGGGAGCCGCCGAACCCACACCGGCACCCGAGAAGAAGCGCTGACCGGCCCGGGGACGCCCTCCGCCCGAGGGGGCGCCGGTACCCGCACGGCGACTGCCCCCGCCCCCGGCCCTCAGGGTAAGATGGTCGGTTGATGCCGCGTTCCCTGCCCCAGAAGATGCTAGCCGGCCGGGCCCAGCCGAAGCGTCGCTCCGGCCCGCAGAGGTTCGCTGTCGCCATCCTGGCGGCGGGCCAGGGCACCCGCCTGAAGTCGAAGCATCCCAAGGTGCTGCACCAGATCGCCGGCCGGCCGCTGCTGGAGTACGTGATCGAGGCCGCCAGGAGCGTAGTACCGGCGACCGACGTGTACGTCATCATCGGGCACGAGGCGGAGCGGGTCCGCGCCGCGGTGGAGTCGAGCGGGGTGCAGTTCGTCCGGCAACAGCCGCAGCGCGGCACCGGCCACGCCCTCATGGCCGCCCGCGAAGCGCTCGAGCGCTACGACCACGTGCTGGTGCTCTCCGGCGACGTGCCCCTCATCCGCCCCGAAACCATCGCCCGCGTGCGCGACTTCCACCTCGCCCGGCGCGCCGCCATGACCATCCTGACGGCCGAGCCGTCCGATCCCACCGGCTACGGCCGGGTGGTGCGCCGCGGCCGCTCCGACGCCGTGCAGGCCATCGTGGAGCAGAAGGCGCTCACCCCGAAACAGCGCAACCTGCGCGAGATCAACTCCGGCATCTACGGCTTCGCCACTCGCCCGCTCTTGGCCCACATCGGCCGCCTCACCACCGACAACGCTCATCACGAGCTCTACCTCACCGACATGGCGGCCCTGCTGGCCAAGGCCAAGGAGACGGTGGTGGCCTTGCAGGCCGAGGACAGTGGCGAGGTGCTGGGAGTCAACACGCGGGCCGAATTGGCGCGCCTGGACGCCCTGCTGCGCCAGCGCAAGTGCGCCCAGCTCATGGCGGCGGGCGTCACCGTCTATCGGCCGGAAACCTGCACCCTTGACGCCGCGGTCACAGTCGGCGCCGATACCGTGCTCGAGCCCTTCGTGCAGCTCTTAGGGGCGACCCGGGTGGGCTCCGACTGCCGCATCCGCTCCTACAGCGTGATCAGCGACTCCGAGATCGGCGACGGCGTGGAAGTGCGCCCCGGCTCGGTCATCGAGGGATCGCGGCTGGAGGCGGGCGCGGTCATCGGACCTTACGCCCACCTGCGTCCGGGCAGCGAGATCGGCGAGGGCGCGCACGTGGGCAACTTCGTCGAGACCAAGAAGGCTCGCTTGGGTAAGGGCTCCAAGGCCAACCACCTCACCTACCTGGGCGACGCCGAGATCGGGGCGGGGGTGAATGTGGGCGCCGGCACCATCACCTGCAACTACGACGGCGTGGCCAAGCACAAGACCGTGATCGAGGACGGCGCCTTCATCGGCAGCGACACCACCCTGGTGGCCCCGGTGAAGGTGGGCCGAGGCTCCTACATCGGGGCCGGCAGCACCATCACCGACGACGTTCCCGCCGACGCCCTGGCCATCGCCCGCACCCGCCAGGTCGTCAAGGAAGGCTGGGCGGCCCGCAAGCGCCAGGAGCGTTCCGGCACAAGAAAATAGACGCCGCTGGGCGGCGTCGAGAGAGAGGAGGGGCGTGGGCGCCTCTCTTGGGTTGTGGGGTAAAGGCGCCCACGTCTAGCATTGGGGATCTGGTATATAAGACGTATTCCGCCGGAAAAAGTTCCTACCCTGGGACGAAATATTTTGGGGCGGTAAC
>DATIWW010000220.1:0-9521 GCA_035519175.1 Terriglobales bacterium | reverse complement strand
CCGCGCGGGCGAGGTCGACGTAGAAGGCTGGGCGCCGCCTCCTCCCTTGCTGCCGGTGCTCAACAACTCTCCCGTGGCCGCCGGCGGCTGCGGCTGTGGCGCGCACGCGCACGACTGAAAGGTAGAACGCCGATGCCAGGACGCACGACGGAACCCGAGGAGACAACAGGGCATCCCAGGAAGACCTATGAGCCGCCCACGGTGACGGCGATATCCTTGCGTCCGGAAGAGGCGGTGCTGGGCAATTGCAAGACCTCGACGACCTCGGGGCCGGCGGCCAGCAGTTGCTTTTCGCTCTTGTGCAAGACCATCGGGTCGTAGGTCCGGGAGCATGTGGTGATCCTGCAGGCAACGAGCCAGAGTGAAGCGCCGACAACGGCGAGCCGCCCCGAAGCATGGCGCTCCAGCTTCGAAGTGGCCGGCCTCTCCCTCGGCCTGAGCGCGGCGGAGTCCCGCCTGGCCCGCCTGGCGCCGGCGCTGGAGCCCTTTGCCGTGGATCAGCCACGCTGCGACCTCGAGATCCAGGCCGGCTGGGTGGAGCGCCTCGCTCCCGCGGCGGGCCCGCCCCTGTTCGATTCCGGCGCCGTGTGGACCGCCCGCGAGACCCAGGAAGGCCTGGCCTTCGATCTCGCCTCGCCCGCGCTCGACCCGCTGCCGTACAAGCGGCTCCTGGTGGATCGCGGCTTCTCCCGCGCCCAGCTCCTGCTCAGCCGCGCGGTCCTGGCGCGGTCGGCGGACTGGTTCCCGCTGGAGTATCCCCTGGACGAACTGCTGGTGACGCATCTCCTGAGCGGCGCCGCCGGGGTGGAGGTCCACGGCTGCGGGCTGGTGGACTCCGGGTCGGGGGCCCATCTGTTCGTCGGACACTCGGGAGCGGGCAAGACCACCACGGCGCGGTTGTGGGCCGGCAGGAGCGGCGTCGAGGTGCTCAGCGACGACCGCGTCATCCTGCGCGTCCTGTCGGAGGGCATCCGCATGTTCGGCACGCCCTGGCATGGCGAGGGATGCTATGCCGCCCCCGGCTCCGCCCGCCTGCACCGCATCTTCATCCTGGAACACGGCCGGCAGAACGAGATCACGCTGCTGCCGCCGGGCGCGGCCGCTGCCTCAGCCTGGTCGACTTCCTGCGCATCACCTATCCGCACCTCTATCGGGCGGAATCGGAGGCACTGACCTTGACCGCCTGGCCGGGCGAGTCCGTCACCGTCGATGGTTTCCGCACGTTGCCGGCCCGTGTCCTCGATCTCACCGATCCGGCGCGGCCCTCCGAGCTGCTGGGCGCGACGGCGGGGTCGGCCGGCGACTACCAGGTGAGCTTCAGCGTTCCCGGCGGGCCTGCGGCCCGCCATACCCTGCTGGTGGTGGCGCAGGACGGCATCTCCCAGGCGCCGGGGCTGGTCTCCAATCAGCCTTCCCACTGGCACGCGGCGCAACCCGGCGCGGACATGATCATCCTGACCCACCCGGCGTTTGTGTCGCAGCTTGCTCCGCTGGTGCGATTGCGCCGCGCGCAGGGGCTCAAGGTGGCGGTCGTGCTCACCGACGACGTCTACGACGAGTTCAACTTCGGGGAACGCAGCCCGCAGGCGGTGCGCGACCTGCTGGCGTCCGCCCTGGCCAACTGGAGCGTGAAGCCCCGCTACCTGCTGCTGGTGGGCGATGCCTCCATCGACCCGCGCGATTTTCTGGGGCTGGGGAACTTCGACTTTGTCCCCACACGGCTGCTGGCCACCCAGGAGCTGATGACCGCCTCCGACGACTGGTTCAGCGACTTCAACGACCAGGGCCTGCCCCAGATCTCGACCGGGCGTCTGCCCGTGCGCACCCCCCAGGACGCCGCCCTGCTCATCGGCAAGATCGTCGCCTACGACGCCAGTCCGGCTCCCGGCCCCTGGAAGAACCAGGCGCTGCTGATCGCCGACCGCGACGACACCGAGAACTTCACCTCGGATTCCCAGGCCGTGCAGGCCCTGCTGCCTTCCGGCCTGGCCGCCACTCTGCTGCCGACCAGCGCTCTCGACCCGGCCACGGCGCGGCAGCAGGTGCAGGCGGCGCTCGCCGGCGGGCAACTGCTGGTGAACTACATCGGCCACGGCTCGGTCGAGGTCTGGTCGGAGCAGGACTTGCTCGATGGCGCTTCAGCCTCCGCCCTCGCCAACGGACCGCGCCTGCCGGTGGTCTTCAGCGTGGAGTGCCTCAACGGCTTCTACCAGGATGTCTTCACCCAGAGCCTGGCGGAGTCGCTGCTGCTGGCCCCGCAAGGAGGCGCGGTGGCGGTGGTGGCGTCGTCCGGGCTGCTGGAGCCCGGGCCGCAGGTCCAGCTCGATCAGAAGCTGGTAGGGACCCTGTTCGCCAACCCGGGAACGAGGATAGGCGACGCTCTGCGCGCGGCCAAGGCTGGGGTCGCGGATGCCGACACGCGGCGCACTTACATGCTCTTCGGCGACCCGGCCCAGCGCGTCCAGCCGCCACCCGCGCCGGACATCCGCTAGACTGCGGGCCCCGAAGCTCCCCGCCATGCTGGGCGGGAGCGACGGCACGTCCTCGCAAGGGAGGGCAATGGCGGAGAGGGAGGGATTCGAACCCTCGATACAGGTTTTGGCCCGTATAACGGTTTAGCAAACCGCCGCCTTCAGCCACTCGGCCACCTCTCCGGAGATGCGGGAGTTGCAGGCGGGAAGAATCGCTTCTCCAGCATTATAGCGGATGGCGCCGCTCACGGCCGGGTGAGCACGGTCTGGTAGGGATCGAGCACGATCTTCCTGGTCTCCGGGGGCACGGGGAACTGGAAGCTGGTTTCGGGGCCGTCGGCGAAAACGCGCCCCAGCCACAGCAGGCGGCCGCCGCCGGTATCGGCATACAGCGGCACGCCGGTCACCAGCTCCGCCGGGGCTTCCTGCTGCAGGACGACCCCGGTGGCCACGGTCTGTTCCGGGCGGCGGGTGATGCGGACCTCGCCCAGCTTGAGCCGCGGCACGGCGGTGCCGTTGACCCACTGCTCGAAGAACCAGTCCAGGGAGCGCCGGCCTTCGTAGAGCGACGAGGACGGCAGCGCCTCCTCGAAGGCCTTCTGCAGGTCGGCGTTGGAGATGGACTGGCCCGCGAAGCGCTCCTGCAAGCCCCGCAGGACGCGGAAGAAGGCGGCATCGGGATCGCCTTCGGGTGCGCCTGCCTTGCCGGGGCCGGCCTTCCCCTCCTCGCGCAGCAGGTAGCGCAGCATGTGCAGCAGCCAGGTCCCGCGTCCGTAGGCGACCACGTCGTAGCCGTCGGGGAAATACCACGAGTTCAGGCGCTGGCCCAGGGTGACGGGCCCGGCCCCCAGGTAGGGCTTGCCGTGCGGACCGGGGCGCAGCAGGTCCGCGCGGTAGTGCTCCATCACCGCCCGGAAGTCCTCCGGATGCTTGCGCTCCAGCAGCAGCAGAGCGGAGTAGTTGGCCAGCGCTTCCATCAGCCACTGGTCGCGGTAGCTCTTCCACAGGACGGCGTCGCCCCACCACTCGTGCGCGGTCTCGTGCCATTCCATGAGATTGCTGTAGAGGATGGCGTCGTACTCGTCGCGAGCGCGGCGCCCGCGCTCCTGCGAGGCCAGGTAGGCATAGTGGGAGAGGAAGACCAATCCCGGCCAGCCCTGGCTGGCGGTTCCCGGCATCTCCGTCAGGGCCAGCGAGTCATAGGGAAAAGGACCGAGGCGCGGGGCCAGGAAGTCCACCGCCTGGGCGGAGAGCCGCGCCACCGCCTCGGCCTTGGCGGCGGGATCGGGAGGAGGCAGCACCACCGGGCTCTCCATGCGCGGCGAGCCGCCCGGGAACCAGCGCGGGATGACCACTACGTCCTGGGCCGGAGCAGGAACGGGGGGCCCCGGGGCGGCAAAGGCCTGCACCGTGACCGCACCCGCCCGCGCCTTCGCCCCGGCGTACTGGCCCAGGTTGAAGCCGGCGATGGGTATGGGTTTCTCCGTCATCCAGTGCGCGACCTGCTCGCCCGCGTCGTCCTGCAGGGAAAGGCGCTTGCCGGTAGCCAGCAGCGTCCAGGGCTTGGGATAGTGGAACTCCAGATCGAAGCCGGCCATGGCCGGACCCAGGTTGGGATACCAGGTGCCGCGCGCCCCCACGTACATGAGGCCGCCGCCCGCCTCGGAGAGGACGGGGCCGGCATAGACGAAGCGCAGGAAGAGCCGCTCTCCCGCTGCCAGCGGCTCGGGAAAGGCCACCGCCAGCAGGTCGTTGCCGCGGCGGGCGAGCTGGCTGCCCTCTACCGGCTCGTTCTGGATGACCTCCAGGGGCCGGCCGCCGGCGGTCACCGCGCTCACCTGCAGGTCGCGGGAGAGTTCGAAGATGAGGACGCGATCTCCGCCGCGCCGCATCTGCGCCTCGAGCTGCGCTTCCGCCGCCAGCTCGTGCGGCGGCGACACGTGCGCCACGATGCGGTAGCTGCTGATCTGCAGCGGCGGCCCGGTTGGAGGAGCCGGCGCGCGGCGGGAAGCGGCGGCACGCGCCGAGGCCATGGGAAACGCCGCCCACAGGTCGTAGTACGGCACCCCTTCCACGATCGTGACCTGTCCCAGCGAGATCTGCTCGGGGTAGTTGCTGTCGAGGCTCAGGTCGAAGGCGCCGTAGTGCACGCCCGCCAGTTGCAGGCGGAGGAAGCGGCCGGCGGGGGCCTCTTCGCTGGGCGCGCGGGTGAAGCTCACCAGCAGCCGCAGGGCGTCGGTGCGGGCCAGGACGTGCACCGCGGGGTCCCAGCGCGCCACGAACTCGCTGGCGTCCTGGCCGGAGAGGGGCTGCAGGCCGGCTTCGAGGGCGCGGGCGGTGTCGTCGTTGAAGCGCAGGAAGGCGCTGGTGAACTGCTCGTCGAGGATGGGTGCGCCGGTGAACAGCGTCATGGAGATGCGGTCGGGCTGGTCGGGCGGGGTCAGCAGCACCTCCCCGTGGCCCTCGAAGTAGGCCCCGGTGATGCGGCCGTCCACCGCCTGGGTGAAAGCCAGGGTGCCGTCGTCGAAGGAGAGGTGGATGTCCTCGCGGTCCAGGGAGAGGTCGCGCACGCTGTAGACCTGGGCGGCGTCCAGGCCGACGCTGCTGAGGCGGCGGTAGAGTTCCTGGGCGGAGCCCGCCGGGGCAGCGGCCTGGGCCGGCGCCCCCGGCGCTGCCGCCAGCAGCGCCAGGGCCAACACCGCCATCCCCACCGGGGAGCGGGCTCTGGGTACCAACTCTCGCACTTCAGCCGGCCTCCACTTTGTTGCTAGAATGCGCCCTCGTGCGCTTCCGTGTCATCCTCTTCGGGCTGCTGGCCGTCGCCGTATCGGCGGCGGACACCATCCACTTGAAGAACGGCCGCCGCATCGTGGCCGACAAGGTGCGGACCTCCGGCGACCACGTCGAGTACCAGATCGGGGACAACACCTTCGCCATCCCCAAGTCCCTGGTGGACCACATCGACGCCGGGGGCGTGCCCGCGGCGGGCCCCGGCGAGTCCCTCCCCGCCCTCGTGCCCCAGACCCAGATCAAGGGCTGGGAGGACCTGCGCGCCAAGCTGATCCACGACGGCAAGGTGGACCCGGCGGCGCTGGCCGCCCTCGACAAGGCCGGCGACCCCGAATTGGCGGCGGCCGCCTACTTCGTGGCCGGGAGCTTCGAGGCCGGGAATGGGCGCGCCGAGCCTGCCCGCCTCGACTTGGAGCAGGCGCTGCGCTACCAGCCCAACAACGCGGTCATCCTGGCCAACTACGCCAACGTGCTGCTGGCGCTGCGGCGCTTCGCCGAGGCCGTACCCTACGCCGAAAAGGCGGTCCGCCTGGCCCCCGACTCCTTCGATGCCCAGGCGGTGCTGGGCGTGGCCTACTTTCAGAGCGGGCGCACCAAGGAAGCCATCGCCGCCTGGAAGCGCGCGCTCGCCCTCCAGCCCAATGCCACAGTGCAGGGCCTGCTCGACAAGGCCGAGCGCGAGCAGGCGGTGGAAAGCAACTTCGGCGAGCAGGAGAGTTCGCACTTCATCCTGCGCTTCGAGGGCGGCCAGAGTTCGCCGCGGCTGCGCCACCAGATCCTGGAGACCCTGGAGGCCCACTACAGCGAGCTGGTGAGCACGCTGGGGGCCGAGCCCCGCGACGCCATCTCCGTCACCCTCTACACCAACCAGGCCTTCTTCGACGTGACCGCGGCTCCCTCCTGGACCGGCGCCCTCAACGACGGCAAGCTGCGCATCCCCATCGAGGGCAAGGAGGAGGTGGACTCGGAACTCTCGCGCGTGCTCAAGCATGAGTTGGCCCACTCCTTCATCAACCAGATCACGCACGGCCGCTGCCCGGTGTGGCTGAACGAGGGCGTGGCCATGGCGGTGGAGCCGCGCAGCTCGGCGGGCTACGGGCGCGAGCTGGCCCGGGTCTTCGCCACCCAGACCAACATCCCGCTCAACCAGCTCGAAGGCTCCTTTCTGAACTTCTCCCCGCAGCAGGCGGCCGTGGCCTACGCCGAGTCGCTGGCGGCGGTGGAGTACATCCGCGACAGCTACGGCATGAGCGACGTGCAGCGCATCCTGCAGCGCATCGGCGAAGGCGCTTCCACCGAGTCGGCGCTGCGGGCCACCCTCCACGACGGCTACGCCCAGCTCCAGGACGAGATCGCCGCCTACCTGAAGCGCACCTACGGCGACTAGCCCGCACCCCTGGCTTAGACACCGCGCGCGGCCGCGCGGCCCATTGCCCCATTGAGGGGAAGGCCGCGATGTGATAACGTTCAGGCCCTCCCCACCGGACCACGCAATGAGCATGAAGACAATGTTCCGCGGCAGCGCGCCCTCCAAGCAGCTCCGCCAACCCGCGCCCACCATCGTGCCGCAACTGCAGAGCGTGCAGATCGCGGCGGCCTACCGCGCCGCGCGTCTGGGCGGCGACTTCTATGATTTCGTGACCACGGAGTCGCAGCGCCTGGTCTTCCTGCTCATGGACATCGCCGGCAAGCGCGACCAGGCCCTCAACATCGCCGCCGCCGTGCAGGACCGCTTCCGCGCCGAGGCCGCGCAGTACATGGGCCCCAACATGCTCAACCAGTCGGACGCGCTCACCGAGCTGCTGCTGGGGCTGAACCGCACCGTGCTCGACGCCTCCGGCGGGGTGCGCTGCGCTCCCACCTTCCTGGGCTGTTATGACGAGCCCATGGGCACGCTCTGGTACCTCAACGCCGGGCATCCTTCCGGCCTGGTGCGCGACCAGGAGGGCGTCACCCTGCTGGAAGCCAACGGCATCCCCCTGGGCCTGTTCTCGCACTCCACCCACGACGCCCAGATCTGCGTGCTGCAGCCCGGCGCCTCCGTGGTCATCCCTTCCAAAGGACTGGTCGAGGCCAAGGGCAAGGGCGGAGAGTTCGGCATCGAGCGCCTGAAGGAGTCCTTGCAGGCCGGCTCCTTCTCCACCGCCTACGATCTCTGCCAGACCGTCCTCAACGCGGTGGAGAGCTTCGGCAAAGGCACGCCGCAGAACGACGTCACCATCCTGGGCCTGATCCGCTCCTGAACGTCTGCGCCCGGACCTTGGGGGGATGGCGGGATTTGCTGCGCTTTTTCGCGGGTGCTAGCATGCCGCTAGCGCCCACGCTGTCCGGCCCGGCAGGCACCAGCCCAGCGTCTTCGCAATCGCGGCGGGAGGTCTTCCATGAAAAAGAAAACCTGGATCCTGGTGGCCGCCGTGACCGCAGGGATCGTGCTCCTGGTGCTCGTCCTGCCCCTGCTGGTCAACGTGGACGCCTATCGCCCCATCATCCAGAGCCAGTTGAGTTCCTCGCTGGGGCGCGAGGTGAGCATCGGCCACCTCAGCCTCTCGCTGCTGGCGGGCGGCATCTCCGCCCGCGACATCACCATCGCCGACGACCCCGCCTTCAGCGACACGCCCTTCCTGCACGCCCAGTCGCTGGACGTGGGCGTGGACCTGCTGCCCATGATCTTCTCCCGCTCCCTGAAGGTGCACTCGCTGACCCTGGAGCAGCCGGAGGTGACGCTGCTGCACTCGGCCGCGGGACGCTGGAACTTTTCCAGCCTGGGGCAGCCCGGCAGGCCGGGCAAGAAGGGTCAGCCACCCCGCGAGGCCTCTTCTTCCAGCAGCTTCTCGGTGGGCAAGCTGCGGGTGGTGGACGGCAAGATCACGGTGGGCGAGAGCGGGCGCAGCGCCCGCCGCACCTATGAGAAGGTGAACCTGGAGGCGGAGAACCTCTCCTACGACTCGGTGATCCCCTTCACCCTGGAGGCGGTCACGCCCGGCGGCGGCAAGCTCAGCCTGGAAGGCAAGGCCGGCCCCATCGACCGCCAAGACACGGCCGCTACCCCGCTCGACGCCACTCTCAAGGTCGAGCACATGGACCTGGGGGCCACCGGCTTCCTCGATCCCTCCTCCGGGCTGGGCGGCAGCCTCGACCACACCGGCACCATCAAGTCCGACGGCAGGACGCTGCACGCGGAAGGCACCGCCAGCGTGGACAAGCTGAAGGTGGTGAAGAGCGGCGCGCCCGCCCGCCAGCCGGTCAAGCTGGACTACGCCACCGACTACAGCTTCCCGCGCCAGTCCGGCGAGTTGACGCGCGGCGACCTGCACACCGGCTCCAGCACCGCCCGGCTCTCCGGCAGCTACAGCACCCGCGGCGAGTCTACGGTGCTCAACATGAAGCTGCGCGGCGACAGCCTGCCGGTCGGCGACGTGGAGGGCGTGCTGCCTGCCTTTGGCGTGATCCTGCCCGCGGGCTCGCGGCTGGAGGGCGGCACCGCCAGCGCCAATCTCGCCCTGCAAGGGCCGCTCGACCGCCTGGTGACCTCGGGGCCGGTGAGCGTGAGCAATACCCGCCTGGCGGGCTTCAACCTGGGCTCCAAGATGTCGGCCATCGCCGCCCTCACCGGCCTGAAGACCGGCTCCGACACCGTCATCCAATCCATGAGTTCCAACTTGCGAGTCGCCTCCGAGGGAGTGCGCGCCGACAACCTGAACGTCGTGATCCAGGACTTGGGCACGGTGACGGGCGCGGGCACCATCGGCGCCAACAACGCGCTCAACTTCCGCATGCTGGCTAAGCTGGCCAACGGTGGCGGGCTGGTCGGCGGCATGGGCCAGATCCTCAGCATGGGTCAGCAGCAGGGCACCATTCCCTTCCTCATCCAGGGAACCACCTCCTCGCCCATCTTCGTGCCTGACGTGGCTGGACAACTGACCAACACCATGGGCGCGCCCGCGCAGGGCGTGGGCGGGATCCTGGGCGGCTTGCTGGGCGGCGGACAGCAGCAACAGCAGCCGCCGAAGAAGAAGCCGCACTAGATCGGGTCATCGCATCATCGGGTCATTGAAGAACCGAATCCGGACGATCCGCCGAGACCTCTCGGCGGCTAAGGCCGGAGAAGAGCCGGAGCCTTGCGGCGCACCTGAAGGTGCGCCCCTTCAAAGCTGTTGATTCTTTGAAGGGCTTTGAAAGGGCACGCCTTCCAGGCGTGCCGTTGATGCCCGCACCATGATTGGGCTTTCGCCCCTGAGGGACGTTGCCGAACGCCTCCCG
>DATIWW010000219.1:0-8251 GCA_035519175.1 Terriglobales bacterium | reverse complement strand
GGTCAGCTCGGGCTGATGGGCGTGATCTTCCCCGCCGAGTACGGCGGCTCGGGCATGGGCTACATCGAGTACGTCACCGCCATCGAGGAGCTCTCGCGGGTGGACGGCTCGGTGGGCATCATCGTGGCCGGGCACACCTCGCTGTGCTCCAACCACATCTGGATCGCGGGCAGCGAGGAGCAGAAGCGCAAGTACATTCCCAAGCTGGCCACCGGCGAGTTCATCGGCGCCTGGGGCCTGACCGAGCCCGGCTCGGGCTCCGACGCCGGCAGCGCCCGCATGACCGCCGTCCGCAAGAAAGACTGCTGGGTGCTCAACGGCACCAAGACCTTCATCACCAACGGCCACTACGCCGACGTGGTGGTCGCGATCGCCGTGACCGACAAGACGGCGCATACCCACGGCCTCTCCGCCTTCGTGGTGGAGAAGGGAAGCGAGGGCTTCCGCGCCGGCAAGAAGGAGAACAAGCTGGGCCTGCGCGCCAGCGACACCTCCGAGCTCATCTTCGAGGATTGCTCGATCCCGCTGGGCAACCTGCTGGGCAAGGAGGGCGACGGCTTCGTGGACGCCATGCGCGTGCTCGACGGCGGGCGCATCTCCATCGCCGCCCTCGGCCTGGGCATGGCCCAGGGCGCCTTCGAGTGCGCGCTCAAGTACTCCAAGCAGCGGCAGCAGTTCGGCAAGCCCATCAGCGAGTTCCAGGCCATCCAGTGGAAGCTGGCCGACATGGCCACCGAACTGGAAGCCGCGCGCCTGCTCACCTACAACGCCGCCGCCCGCAAGGACGCCGGGCTGAAGACCACGCAGGAGTCGTCCATGGCCAAACTCTACGCCAGCGAGGTGGCGGTGCGCTGCGCCAACGAGGCGGTGCAGATCCATGGCGGCTACGGCTTCATCAAGGACTACCCGGCGGAGAAGTTCTACCGCGACGTGAAGCTGTGCACCATCGGCGAGGGCACCAGCGAGATCCAGCGCATGGTCATCGCGCGCCAGTTGCTGAAAGATTAGGTAAACTGGCAGCTCGGACGGTGAACCCTGGCCTCTGACCACCAATCCTTTGTCGAGCGCGTGCGTGCGGGCGACCCGCGGGCGCTGGCGCGGGCAATCAGCGCCATCGAGGACCGCAGGCCGGAGTCGCTCGACCTGCTCAAGGCGCTTTTTCCCTTCAGCGGCAGAGCGCGACTGGTGGGGTTGACTGGATCGCCGGGCGCCGGCAAGAGCACGCTGGTGGACCAGCTCGCCCGCCTCTACCGCCAGCAGGGACGCACCCTGGGCATCATCGCTGTCGATCCCACCAGCCCCTACACGGGCGGGGCCATCCTGGGCGACCGCATCCGCATGCAATCGCACCACGCCGATCCCGGCATCTACATCCGCAGCATGGCGACGCGCGGCTTCCTGGGCGGGCTGGCCGGCACCACCGCCGACGTGGCCACCGTGCTCGACGCCAGCGGCAAAGACCTGATTCTGATCGAGACCGTGGGCGTGGGCCAGGACGAGGTGGACATCGTGCGCCTGGCCGACATCACCATCGTCATCCTGGTGCCGGGCATGGGCGACGATGTGCAGACCATCAAGGCCGGCATCATGGAGATCGCCGACATCTTCGTCATCAACAAGAGCGATCGCGAGGGCGCGGAGCGGGTGGAGCGCGAGATCCGCGCCATGCAGGCGCTGGCCGCGCGCGCCGACAAGTGGGCGGTCCCCATCGTCAAGACCGTGGCCACCGAGGGCGCAGGCGTCGCCGACCTGGCCGCCGCCATCGCCCAGTACGAGGCCTTCCTCGAGAAGAACGGCCTGCTGCTCCAGAAGAAGACCGAGAACTGGCGCCAGCGCCTGGTGGAGATGCTGCGCGAGGCCCTGCTGGCGCGCGTGCTGCAGGAGCAGATGGGCGACGGCGCCGTGGCGCGCTACGCCGCCGAGGTCGCCGAGCACCGCCGCGATCCCTATACTCTGGTGGATGAGATCGTCCAGAAGCTGGGGAAGTCCTGATGTTTTCCATCGATCATCTCGGCGTTGCGGTCAAGTCGCTGGCGGCGGCCAAGGCTTTCTACCAGCAGCTTGGGCTCACCGTCTCGGGCGAGGAGACGGTGGAGCACGAAAAGGTGCGGGTGGCCATGGTGCCCATCGGCGACACTCGCATCGAATTGCTGGAAGCCACCTCCGAGGATTCCACCATCGCCCGCTTCATCGCCAAGCGCGGCGAAGGGCTGCACCACCTGGCGCTGCACGTTCCCGACCTGGCCGGCGTGGTGGCGCGCATGAAGCAGGCCGGTACCCGCTTCATCTCCGACGAAATCAAGACCGGCGCCGGCGGCCACCGCTACATCTTCGTCCACCCATCGAGTGCGGGCGGGGTGCTGCTGGAGCTGGTCGAGGAAGAGCTGAAGAAGGCCTGACATGCTGTTGCTCGGCATCGATACCAGCGGCAAGCACGGCAGCCTGGCGCTAGCCCGCGGCGATACCCGCAGGTTCGAGGTCCTCGAGGTCGTGCCCCTCACCGGCGGCACCTTTTCGGCGCAACTCATCCCGCAGATCGCCGCGCTGCTCAGCAAGCACGATTTGAAGAAGGAAGATGTGGACGCGATCGCGGCCGCCTCCGGGCCCGGCTCCTTCACCGGGCTGCGCGTAGGCTTGGCCGCGGTCAAGGCGCTGGCCGAAGTGCTCGGCAAGCGGGTAGCCAGCGTCTCGCTGCTGGAGGCGGTCGCGGTCGAGTCGGGTCAGGAGGGCTCGGTGGTGGCCGCTCTCGACGCCGGCCGTGGCGAGACTTACGCCGGGGAGTTCGAAGTGAAGGCCGGCCGTGCCACGCTCTGCCACGAATGCCTTTTCACCGTGGACGAGTTCGCCAATGTCCTGCGGACCTCCGGGAGGCACGCAGTGACTGCGGACGAAGCAATAGCGCAGGCTCTCAAGGAACGGGGAGCGGCCGAGGCCGTGAGCACGGTCGCGCGTCCGCGTAGCGACGCCATCGCCCGCCTGGGGCTGCGCAAGATCCTGGCGGGCGAGACCGTCACCCCGGAGGAGCTGGACGCCAACTACCTGCGCCGCTCCGACGCCGAGATCTTCCAGAAGTGAACATCCGCCCCGCAGTGATCGCCGACGTCCCCGCCATGCTCGAACTGGAGCGCCGCGCTGCCACCGCCGCCCACTGGAAGAAACAGGACTACCAGCGCCTCTTCCAGCCCGGCGGCCGGCGCCTGGCCTTGGTGCTGGAAGAGGAAGGCAAGGTCTGTGGCTTCGTGGTGGGCCGCGAGCTGGGCGAGGAGTGGGAGATCGAGAACGTGGCCGTCGCCGGCCCGGCGCGCCGCCGCGGCCTGGGCACGCGCCTGGTAGGGGAACTGCTCGACCATGCCCGCGTGTGGGGCGCGCACAGCGTCTATCTTGAGGTCCGCGAGTCCAACCGCGCCGCCCGCGCTCTCTACGAGAAGTGGGCCTTCGTCGAAAGCGGCCGCCGCAGGTCCTACTACCACGACCCGGAAGAGGATGCCCTGGTCTACCGCCTGACTTTTCCACAGGCGGCCAAGATTCCCGTTGAAGCGTAAAATATGCTGTGGTAGGGTTTTTGGGCCAGACCTCGGGTAGGAGGTGCAGTGGATGGCATCCCAGGTGAGAGACCTGCTCATCACCCAGAGCGAGGAGTTCCGCAAGCTCCTCCAGGAACACTCGCAGTACTCGCAACGCCTCGACGCTTTGATCCAGAAGCGGTTCCTCAGCGAAGACGAAAAACTCGAAGAGGTTCGCCTAAAGAAGCTGAAACTGCGGCTCAAGGACCAGATGGAGATCCTGGAGCAGCGATTCCGGCGCGACCATCAGGTAGCCTGATTCTCCTCGGAGTTTCCCGGCCCCCGCCGCCAGGGCGGGGGTTTGCCATTTAGGGCGGCCATTCCTGCCGCCGGCGGGAACCCAGAAAGCCAGAGGGCGTGTGGGAAAGCCCGCTATAATCAGGGTGTCCCCTCATGGTCCGAGACGGCATTTATTACGCGTTGGGCGCGCTCGCCGCTGCCGCGGTGCTGGCCTGGCTGGCCAATCCCTGGTGGGCGCTTCCTCCCCTGCTGCTGGGAACCTTCTGCCTGTGGTTCTTCCGTGACCCGGAACGCAGCATCCCGCAGACCGCGGGGGCCATCGTCTCGCCCGCCGACGGCAAGGTCACCGATGTCTCCACGGTGCAGGTGGAAGGACAGCCGCGCACCCGCATCAGCATCTTCCTGAGCGTTTTCGACGTGCACGTGAACCGCTCGCCCATCGCCGGAGTGATCCGCAGGGCCGAGTACCGCCGCGGTCGCTTCATGAACGCCTTGGCCAGCGAGTCGGCCGAGCACAACGAGCAGAACATCGTGACCGTGGAAGGCGCCGGCCAGACGCTGGTCTTCAAGCAGATCGCCGGGGTGATCGCGCGCCGCATCGTCTTCACCAAGAGGGTGGGCGATGTGGTGGCCTGCGGGGAGCGCGTCGGCCTGATCAAATTCGGCTCCCGCACCGACGTGTTGCTGGACCCGCGCGCCGCCGTCGGGGTGAAGGTGGGCGACAGGGTCAAGGGAGGCTCCAGCGTGCTCGCCACCCTGCTTCCGGCGGGCGAGCCGGAGCTGGCCGGCGCCGCGTCCTACCGGGAAGGAGGCGCGTGATCGACACCACCCCCATGCGCCGCGCCGACGACCCCTTGCCATCCCGCCATCCCCGCAAGGGGATGGCGTTGCTCCCCGGCCTGTTCACCGCCGCCAACATCGCCATGGGCTACTACGCGCTGGTGCAGGCGCTCTTGGGCTCGGTGGCCGAGCCCTGGCACTTTGACAACGCCGCCAAGGCCATCGGCATCGCCGTGGTCCTGGACGGTCTGGATGGCCGCATCGCCCGCCTCACCGGGACCACCAGCGACTTCGGCCGCGAATTCGACTCCCTCGCCGACGTCGTCACCTTCGGCGTGGCCCCCGCCCTGCTGGCCTGGCTCTGGGGATTCCGCCTGCTGCCGCCCATGGCCAACCTGGATCTGCACGCCCGCCTGATCCAGGTCGGCGGCATCGCCAGCTTCGTATTTCTGATGGCCGGCGCCAGCCGCCTCGCCCGCTTCAACATCCAGCGCAACCCGCAGCCCTCCAATCCCGGCCGCCCCGGCCGCAAGTACTTCGTCGGCATGCCCATTCCCGCCGGCGCCGGCGTGATCGCCGCCATCGTGCACTTTACCTCCGGCGAGCCGGTGGCGCTGTGGTGGCTGGCCGCCACCTGGATCGCGCTGCTGGTGGCGCTGGCCTTCCTCATGGTCAGCACCTGGCGCTTCTACAGCTTCAAGGACATCGATTTGCGCCGCAGCCACCAGTTCCGCAACATCATCCTCATCGGCTTCCTCATCGCCGCCATCTGGTTCTTCTCGCGCTACGTGCTCTTCGCCATCGCGCTGGTGTACATGCTCTCCGGCGTGGTAGCGCGCCTCTTCTACGCGCTGCGACGCCCCGCGCCGGCGCCCACCTACGAGGAAGCTTCCCAGCCGCGATGACCGCCCCCTCGAAACCCGGTCCTTCCGGCCGGGCCGGCGTGGCCGGCGGCAGGCTGCTGCGCGTGGCCATCGTCGGCGCCGCCACCCTGAAAGGGAAGGAGCTGAAAGAGGTGCTGGAGGCCGGGAGCTTTCCCGCGGAGGACGTGAAGCTGCTCGACGACGACGAGGCGCTGGGCCAGCTCGAAGCCGTGGGCGACGAGGCCACCTTCATCCAGGGCGTCCTGCCCGAGCACCTGGAGCACGTGGACTTCACGTTTTTCGCCTCCGAGCCGCAGTTCACGCGCCGGCACTGGGGCACCGCCCGCAAGGCCGGCGCCACCATCGTGGATCTCTCCTACGCCCTGGAGGACGAGCCCGGCGTGCCCGTGCGCTCTCCCTGGATCGAGCGCGAGCTGGGCGAGGGCGCGGCCGCCCCTGAAGCAAGCACGGTCGTGGCCGCCCATCCCGCCGCCACCGTGCTGGCGTTGCTGCTGCTGCGCGCGCAGAAGGCCGGCCGCCTGGGGCGGGTGGTAGCCACGATATTCGAGCCTGTCTCCGAGCACGGCCGCCGCGGCATGGACGAGCTCCACCAGCAGACCATCAACCTGTTCTCGTTCCAGCCGCTGCCCCGCGAGATCTTCGATGCCCAGGTGGCCTTCAACCTGGTGGCGCAGTACGGCGAGAAGGCGGCGCCCACGCTGCAAGCGGCGGAGCGGCGCGTCCTCGAGCATCTCCGCCGGATCACCCGCGGCCGCGTGCCCGTGCCTTCCGTGGTGCTGTTGCAGGCCCCCATCTTCCATGGGCATGTGTTTTCCCTTTATGTTGAGACCGAGGGGAAGGTGTCCTTGGGCGAACTGGCGCGAGTCCTGGAGGGAGGGCCCATCAGCGTGATGCGCGCGCCCGAAGACTCCCCCAGCAACGTGAGCGCCGCCGGCCAGGACCAGGTGCTGCTGGCGCTGCGCGCCGACCCCATCCGGGAGAACGCCTTCTGGCTGTGGGCGGCCGCCGACAACCTGCGCCTCTCGGCGCTCACCGCGGTGGACTGCGCCGCCGCGCTGGCGCGCGCTCAGGGGAAGGTGGCATGAGGAAGCTGACGGCGGGGGTCGCGCTCCTGCTGGGGACCCTGGTCTCCGGCTGTGGCTACCACCAGGCCGGCCACGCCGATCGTTTGCCCGCCGACGTCCGCTCCATCGCCGTCCCCGCCTTCGTCAATCAGACCCAGAGCTACCGGCTGGAGCAACTGCTCACGGCGGCCGTGGTGCGCGAGTTCACCACCCGCACGCAGTACCACATCACTACCCGGCCGGATGAATCTTCCGACGCGGTGCTGCGCGGGGTGGTCACCTCCGCCCAGTTCGCGCCCCTGACCTACGACTCGCAGAGTGGCCGCGCTTCCTCCGGCCTGGTCACCGTCAACCTGCGGGTGCAGTTGCTCGACCGCAAGGGCAAGGTGCTGTGGGAGGACCAGAACTACGTCTTTCGCGAGGAGTACCAGATCTCCAGCGACGTGAACAGCTTCTTCGAGGAGGAGTCGCCGGCGCTGGAGCGCGCCACTCGCGACTTTGCCCGCACCCTGGTCAGCAACATCCTGGAGAACTACTGATGGCGAGCCGCGGCTTCGCGCCCTCCGAGCGCTTCGTCTCCGAGGTCAAGGCGCGCAAGCTGCAGCCCGCCTACGTTTTTATCGGCGACGAGGTGTTCTTCCGCAAGCGCTGCCGCGATGCCATCCTCGAACACCTGGTTCCCGCCGACCTGCGCGACCTCAGCATCTCGGAAATGGACCTGGCCGAGTGCAGCGTGCAGGAAGTGTTGGACCGGGCGCGTACGCCCTCGCTCATGGCGCCCTTCCAGGTGTTCTTCATCCGCGGGGTCAAGGGCCTGTACGGCCGCGGCTCGCATGAGGACGACTTCGCCGCCATCGCCGCCTATGTGAAGAACCCCAACCCGGACGCGGTGCTGATCTTCCTGGCCGACCACATCTCCCTCCCCGCTGACGCCCGCCGCATGGAGCTGGCCGACCGCGACCGCTTCGAGCGCATCCGTGAGACTCTGGGCGAGTGCTGCACCATCGTCGAACTAGCGCGCGTGGAGGAGGGGGAGGCCGTCCGCTGGGTCACGGAGACGGCGGCGGCCGGCGACGTCAAGGTCGAGCCCGACGCCGCCCGCGAACTGGTGGACGCCCTGGGCGGCGACCTGATGATGATCGCCAACGAACTGGAAAAACTGCTGCTCTACGTGGGCGAGAAGAAGCGGGTCACCCTGGGCGACGTCGAGACCATGGTGCTGGCGGCCAAGCAGCGCACCCTCTACGAACTGACCGACGCCATCTCCTCCAAGAACCGTGCCCGCGCCCTGGAGGTCCTCGATGCGATTCTATCGGCGGGCGAGGGCGACGAAGCCGCCATCGGACATCTCTACATGCTGGCCAAGACCTTCCGCCAGATGCTGGTCATCCTGGAGCGCAACGTGCGCGACTCGCGTGCCATCTGGCAGGCGCTGTGGCAGGGCTTCCGCGTGCCGCCTTTCGCCGCCGAGGACCTCATCCGCCAGGCCCGCCGCTACAAGTCGCGCCGGGAGATCACCCGCGCCCTGCGCCTGATCGCCAAGGCCGACCTCGCCCTGCGCTCCAACCCCGCCTCCAAGCGCCTGGTGCTGGAGAACCTGGTCATGGAACTCGCCTCCGAGCCCAAGCCCGTGGAGAGCGGCTGGGAGCAGCAGCAGTTGCCGGTGTAGCCATGAATCCCGGCGACATCGTTTCGCATGCTGACATGTGTTCCCGCGAAC
>DATIWW010000218.1:0-7953 GCA_035519175.1 Terriglobales bacterium | reverse complement strand
CCAGGCCGCCGAGGCCCATCGCCTGCTGCTGGGGCGCAAGAACTACGGCAAAGTGGTGCTCACGCCGTAGCGGCGATCGACGATTCCAGATTGAAGATCGTGGCCTACTTCGCCGGTTCCAACTCCGCCTTCAGGGCGACCTCTCCGCCCGTGACTTTGATCTTCCTCTCCCAGGCCGTGTAACCGGGCTTGGAAACGCGTACCACGTGGTCTCCTGGGGCCAATTCAATGGCCGAGGGCGTGTTGCCCACGAAGCCCCCGTCCACCTCGATATCGGCGCCGTCGGGAGTGGAGGAGACGGCGACCTTGGCCGTGGCCGGGGCTGACGGGGCTGCCGGAGCAGGCGCCGGAGCAGGGTCCGGCCTGGGATCGGCGGTGGCCGCAGCCGACTTGGCCGCGCCGCCATTCGTCCAATCTTTCTCGATGGCCTTGCAGGCGTCATCGACGGAGCCGCCCAGCGAAACAGTGGAGTGGCTCACGATGGAGTCGCCGTCGCGGTTGAAGACGGCGACCTTGTTGTCCTTGCGGAAGATTCCCTTGCCGCCTTCGTGGTCGAGCAGCACCACGTAGTCGGCCTTTTCCTGTTTGTTGTTGATGATCACGTCGGGGCAGCGCTCCCCGAAGGTCTTGATGATCTCGGCGGTCTGGGGGCGGGCGCCGCCGCTGGAGGCGCCGCCGAAGCCCTCGCTGGAGCCGCCGCCGCCGCCGCTCATCTCCCAGGACTTGCTGTCGGTGATGAAGACGCGGGGCTTTTGCTGTGCCGCCGCCACTCCGGCGGCGACGAAGAAGGCAAGCAGAGGAAGAAGAAGGGATGGTTTCATGACGAGCTCCGGCCAGCACGAGATTCAGGGGCCTACAAGCTAGGATGCGGAATCGGGCGAAGACGGCCATGGGGACAACCTACTTTGTGGTTGCGGGGGTGGGGGCGCGGGGCGGCCCGCCCCGGGATGGGACGAAGCGGCGCAATCCAGGGATGGGCTGCCATATCCAAACTCCGTCACCGCCGTCTATAGCAATAATGCAGGAGGCGCAACCCGCGGCGGAGTCGCGGTTTTCGTGAAAAGGGACGAACTACCGGAACGCCGGCGGCTCCTGCGGCGTATGGAAGGAAAGTGCGAGTGCCCGGAACGGCTCCGGGCCGGCAGAAAAAGGAAAAGGGGTTAAACCGATTGTCTCGCCGCGGTTTTGGCGGCCAGGGCGAGCACGATCTCGAGGAACATACGGCCCTTGCGGGCGCGTGTCCGTTTAACCCCGCAGGCATTTTAGGGTTTTTCCCCTGGAATGCAAGCCCTCGGTGCCGGTCTTCCGCCTTCCGGACTCCCGCCCACGGCCCACAATCCTGTGGCAGTAACGGAGACAAGGAGAAGACCATGAAGTCCGCAAAGACGGTGCAAGCGTTGGCGGCAGCCCTCCTCCTGCTGGTGGCAGCGGGCGCCTGGGCCGCCGACAAGGGCAACAGCACCACCGTGAAGATCTTCGACGCGGTGGTGGTGAACGGCAAGACCCTGGCCCCCGGCGAGTACAAGGTGACCTGGGAAGGCAGCGGCTCCGACGTGCAAGTGAGCTTCCTGCAGGGCAAGGCGGTCGCGGCCACAGCTTCGGCCACGGTCGTGGCTCAGGACTCCACCAACGACCGGACCGCCACCCTCACCAAGCAGGACGGCAAGGGCCTGGAGCTGCTCGAGATCCGGCCCCAGGGCAAGAAAGCAACCCTGCGCCTGGCGGAGGTGGGAGGCAGCTCGGGCCAGCAGTAAGCGGGTGGAACCGGGGAGGGCGACGACTCGCCGGCGCGGCCTGCCACAAGGGGACGGGTCTTCCCGTCCCCTTCTTGCTGCTCAGTACTTGGGCACGCGGGGATCGACCTGGTCGCTCCAGGCTAGGATGCCGCCCTTCAGGTTTGTCACCTTGCGGAAGCCGGCCTGGCGCAGGAAGTCCACCGCCTTGGCGCTGCGCACTCCGGAGCGGCAGTGGGCCACGATCTCGCGGCTGGAGTCGAGTTCGTGCACGCGCTGCGGCAGGTCGCCCAGCGGGATGAGGTGCCCGTGGAGGTGGCAGATCTGGTACTCGTGGGGCTCGCGCACGTCCAGGATGAACAGGTCTTCGCCGGCGTCGAGGCGGCGCTTGAGCTCCAGCGGCGTGATCTCGGGGACGCCCGCGGTCACGGGCGCTTCCTCGCCGCGGATGCCGCAGAATTCCTGGTAGTCGATGAGCCCGGTGACCGTGGGGTTCTTGCCGCACGCGGGGCAATCGGGATTCTTGCGCAGCTTGAGTTCGCGGAAGCGCATGCCCAGGGCATCGACCAGCAGCAGGCGGCCGATGAGCGCGTCGCCCTTGCCCA
The DNA here is from genome assembly GCA_035519175.1 of Terriglobales bacterium. GTDB lineage: Bacteria > Acidobacteriota > Terriglobia > Terriglobales > Acidobacteriaceae > DASPRL01. Next base: position 5,615 of record DATIWW010000218.1, on the reverse strand, counting down.
GGATGAGCTTCACCGTCTCCGTCGCCTGGATCACTCCCAACAGGCCGGGCAGGATGCCCAGCACCCCACCCTCGGCGCACGAGGGCACCAGCCCCGGCGGAGGCGGCTCGGGATAGAGGCAGCGGTAGCAGGGCCCTTCCTGGGTAGCGAAGACGCTGGCCTGGCCCTCGAAACGGAAGATGGAGGCGTAGACGTTGGGCTTGCCGGCGAGCACGCAGGCGTCGTTGACCAGGTAACGAGTGGGGAAGTTGTCGGTGCCGTCGGCGATGATGTCGAAGTCGCGGAAGATCGGGAGCGCGTTCTCGCTGCTCAGCTTGGTCTCGAACTTGCGCACCTCGACGAAGGGATTGACCTCGCGCAGGGTCTCCTCCGCCGAGTCCAGCTTCTTGCGGCCCACGTCGGAGGTGCCGTGGAGGACCTGGCGCTGCAGGTTGGTGAAGTCCACCACATCGAAGTCCACCAGGCCGAGCGTGCCTACCCCGGCGGCAGCCAGGTAGAGCGCCAGCGGCGAGCCCAGGCCGCCGGCGCCGATGCACAGCACCTTGGCCGCTTTCAGCTTGAGCTGCCCCTCCATCGCGACCTCGGGGATGATGAGGTGGCGGGAGTAGCGCAGGATCTCTTCGTTGGAGAGAGCGGGTTGCGTTGCCGGTTCCTTCATAAAGCTCCGAACTGGGGAATTGTAGTTAGGAGTTAGTAGTTAGGAGTTCGGAAAGAATGCCGGCTAGCGGCAACAACCATAGCAGCAACAGCCGCCGGCGATGGAGGGAACGATGGAGAGGGTGTCGCCGTCCTGGACGGGAGTGTGTTCCTGGTTGAGGTAGCGGATGTCGTCGTCGTTCACGTACACGTTGACGAAGGCGCGCAGCTTGCCTTCCTCGCCGTACAGGTGGCGGCGCAGGTCGGGATAGCGGGAGGTGAGCTGGCTCAGCCCCTCGTCCACCGTGCGCCCGCCCACCTCGACCAGGTCCTTCTTCTCGGCATACGGGCGAAGCGGGGTTGGGATCAGGATCTTCATGGCTCTCTCAACTCCTTACAGATGCCGCAGGAGCGGCTTTGGATGCGGATTTCTCCAATTTGTAATTGAGTAATTTGTAAAGTGGACCTGGGAAGCTGACGTCCGGCAAATTACAAATTACAGATTACCAATTACAAATCCACCATAACTTCCTCATCCTCGAAGCGCTTGTCCTCCTCCACGGTGCCGGCGAGCAGGAAGGAGTTGGTGGTCACCGCCTTGCCCTTCTCGACGCTGGTGATGACGTAGGAGCAGCCCACCCAGTGGGCCTCGGCCAGGTCGGTCGCGGACCAGCGCGCGGGGTGGTCGGGGTGGGAGTGGTAGAAGCCGACGATCTCCAGGCCGCGCTCGCGCGCCTGGCGCTGGATGCGCACCAGCTCCGCGGGGTCGATGTTGTAACGGTTGTGCAGCGCGTCCAGGCGGGTGTTCGAGGCGCACACCACCTCGCGCACCGTGCGCGTGCCGTCCTCGAAGGCGCCCAGCAGCACCCCGCAGCACTCGTGCGGGTAGGTCTCCTCGCCGTGACGGCGGAGAGAGGCAAGGGCGGATTGGGGAATCTTCAACATCAATGCACAATGGAGAATGAAGAATGCAGAATGAAAGACGAGGCACGGGCCGAGGCCACAATCTGCATTCTGCATTCTGTATTCTTCATTTCTCTTCCTCCTCCCAGAAACGCTCGCTCAGGTACTTGTCCCCCGAGTCGGGAAAAAGGGTTACGATCACGCCCGGCTGCTTGCGTTCCACCAGCTTGCGGGCGACCTGCAGGCATCCGGCCACGGCGGCGCCGCTGGAGACGCCCACCAGCAGCCCCTCCTCGCGCGCCAGACGGCGCACCAGCCGGTAGGCCTCTTCGGTGGAGATGCCCAGGTCCTGGTCGGCCAGCGTCGGGTCGTAGATTCTGGGCACGATGGCGGTGGCCATGTGCTTCATGCCCTCCAGACCATGGAAGGCGGAGTCGGGCTGCAGCGAGATGCACTGGATGGCCGGGTTCAGTTCTTTCAGGCGGCGGGCGGTGCCGCAGAAGCTGCCGCTGGTGCCGAGCGTCGCCACCCAGTGGGTGATGCGGCCCTCCGTCTGCCGCCAGATCTCGTTGGCCGTGCCTTGGTAGTGGGCGCGCCCGTTGGCCTCGTTGGAGTACTGGTCGGCGTAGAAGTACTTGTCGGGCTCGGCGGCGGCCAGCTCCTGCGCCTTGCGGATGGCGCCGTCGGAGCCCTCGCCGGGATCGGTGTACACGATGGTGGCGCCGTAGGCCGCGAGGATGCGCTTGCGCTCCTCCGAAGCGCTGGAGGGCATGCACAGCGTGACGGGGAAGCCCTCGGCGGCGCCGATCATGGCGTAGGCGATGCCGGTGTTGCCGCTGGTCGAGTCCAGCAGGACCTTGCCGGACGCGAGCTGGCCGCTGTGCCGGGCCGCGGCCACGATGGCGGCGGCGGCGCGGTCCTTCACCGAGCCGCCGGGATTCAGCCACTCCGCCTTGGCCAGGATCTGGATGCCGGGCAGGTCGCGCGTCATCCGTCGCAGGCGCAGCAAGGGCGTGTTCCCAATCCGTTCGAGGGGACTCTGGCCCAAGCCGCGCGAGGCGGAGTCCGGCTCCCGAAGCGGCTCTTCGCGCTCCACCGGCAACGAGTTTTTCGTCCTGGCGGCCATCTGCGTACCAAGCTTGTTATCCGCGGTAAGTTGCTGGAAAGAGAGATGCTTGTGCGGAACTACTCGACGGAATAACCAGCTTAGTCTATAAAATTCTTTTACCTGCGGACAAACCTGTGCATCCTGAGAGGAGTGTCCGGGCCGCCTAACGGCGGCTTTTCGCATCTGAAAGGGAGATGCAGGGGAGAGTAGAAAGGTCGCAAGACGGAAGGACTATGGCAACCACAACCCAAACCAACCGAAGCTACGAAGACGCGGTCGTGTGGCTGCGCGACCACGGCTTCGACATCCTGGAAGCCCCGGGCACCAAGAGCCGGGTGTTTCTGAAGAAGTTCAATGTGAGCGCCGCCATCGAGAAGGGCGGCGACGGCGAGGTGCGGCTCTTCGCGCGGCCCGGCTACCTGGTCGCCGGCGAGATCGCCAAGCTGGTGGACCGCGGCTACTACAAGTTCCTGCGCACCTCCAAGGCGGAGCTGCCGGCCACCGCCGACCACCTCCAAGCCATTCACCAGTTCACCGAGGAGCTGAAGGAAGCCACGGGCGCGACCAGCCTCTACAACGAGTCGCTGGGCACGGTGAACGACGACTGCCTCTACGACCGGCTGGAAGACCGCGACCGGCCCGCCCCCGAGCGCCCCAAGCGCCCCTGGGAAGAGAAGCCGGCAGAGAGCAGGAAGAAGCAGGCTTAAGAAGCAGTGGATATTGGATCGTGGATAGCGCACGCTGGCCGCGCTGTTGACACCTGCCAACCGCCAAAGGGCGAGAGCCAAGAGCCAAGAGCTAAGAGCTAGAAGCTGCCCGCGGAGGTGTGTCTGCGGGCAGCTAGCTGACCATGCCCGCCGATTCCATCCAGCGCACGGCGAAGACCGGGACCGGTTCCGACTTGCCCTTCACCAGGATGGGAGTCAGGGGAGCCAGGTTGAATGCGGAATCGAGGTCGTCGGCGGTGGCCTGGGAGATGAGGATCTGGCCGCCCACCGCGTGCGCCATGAGACGCGCGGCCACGTTCACGGTGTCGCCCACCACGGTGTAGTCGAGGCGGCGGGGCGAGCCGATGTTGCCGGCCACCACCGCCCCGGTGTTGATGCCCACGCCCACCCGCAGCTCCGGCCACTGGCGCGCCCGCGAGTCGCGGTTGAGTTCCAGCACCAGGGCCTGGATGGCCATGGCGGCGCGGGCGGCGTTGGCGGCGTCGTTGCCCTTGGAAAAGGGAGCGCCGAAGACCGCCATCACTCCGTCGCCCAGGTACTTGTCCAAGGTGCCGCCGTGGTCGAAGACCACGTCGGTGACCCGTGTGAAGTACTCGTTCAGGATCTCGACCACCTGCTCCGGGGCCAGGCGCTCGGAGAGGGCGGTGAAGCCCCGGATGTCGGCAAATAGGATGCTGGCCTTCTGGTTGACGCCGCCCAGGCGCACGTCCTGGGGATTGGCGGCCACCATCTCGACCACCTCGGGTGACAGGAAGCGCTCCAGGGCGGAGCGGTGCACCGCCTGCTCGGCGAGCTGCTGGTGGGCGCGGGCGTTATCCATGGCGGCCGCGGCCTGGGCCGCCACCAGGGAGAACACGTTGAGTTCTTCCTGGGTGAAGGCGGCGGCGCGCTCCAGGTTGTCGACGTAGAGGACGCCCAGCAGCTTGCCGGCGGCGCTCATCAGTGGCGCGCACATGGCCGAGCGCAGCCCGGAGATCTTCAGGCTCTCGCTGGCGGCGAAGCGCTCGTCCTGGCTGGCGTCGGCGATGAGGATGGGAGCGGGATCGGCTTGCAGGCGCTCCAGGATGGAGCGGCTGAGGATGATCTGGGGCTGGTGGGTGGGGGGCTGGCGGCGGTAGCGCACGTCGGACTGGCGCTTCACCCGTCCCTGCTCGTCGAACAGCATCATGAAGCCGCGCTCCACCCCCTCGATGCGGAAGGCCAGTTGCATCACCTGCTCGGCCACGTCGTCGGCGGAGAGCTTGCCGGTCAGCGCCTTGCCGGCGTCGTAGAGCACGGTGAGCAGATAGTTCTCGCGCTCCAGCCGGCGCACCTGCGACACCAGCTCGGCAGCGGTGCCGGTAGGGGTCTCGGGGGCACTGGGCAGCGCCTCCCGGGGCCCGCCGTGGATGATCTGGTTCAGGGCGGAGGGAATCTCGGCTCTGTGCACCACCAGGGCGCCGTCGTCCTCGCGCTCGTACTTGAGGCAGTAGATGCCGATGCGGGCCACCGCGCCGTCGGGCAGCGGGGTCTCGGCGGAGATGCGCTGCCCGTTGACCAGGACGCCGTTGGTGCTGCCGCGGTCGGCGATGACCAGGCTGCCGTCTTCGCCCAGCTTGAGCACGGCGTGGAAGCGCGAGACGCTGGTGTCGTTCAGCACCAGGTCATTGGCGTTGCCCCGCCCGATGGTGGTCACCGTCTTGGTCAGGACGAGGATGCCGCCCTTGCCGTCCGGGGATGTGATGGTGATGCGCGGCATCGCCTACTGCTTCTTCAAAGTCTCGCTGAGCTCCAGGTTCTTGCCCTTCTCGACGGTCACCGACTTCTTCACCGTCCGGTAGCCATCCAGCTTGAGGGTGACCTGGTAGCGGCCGGGGTCGAGGAAGTACTTGTGGGGAGTGGCGTGGGTGTCGGTCAGCCCGGCGATCTCGATCTGCGCGCCCTTGGGATTGCTCTTGACGTCGAGCGCGCCTTTGCCCTCGGGGATCCCCCCGAAGACCCGGTGCAGAAATCCGCTGGCGCCCGCGGAGTCGGTCTTCTTGTCCTCGGGCTCCAGGCTGGGAGCGAAGTGGTAGCTGTCGCCGGGATTGAGGCGGGCCACGGTGGTGGTGGCGTCCTTATACCCGGCCTTGCGTAACAGCAGCTTGTGCTCGCCTGGGGTGACTGCCACCTGCGTGGGAGTCACCTTGCCGGTGTCCTTGCCGTCCACCCAGACGGCGGCGCCGGCGGGGCTGCTGGTCACGCCCAGGAGGTTGGTCACG
>DATIWW010000217.1:0-5167 GCA_035519175.1 Terriglobales bacterium | reverse complement strand
TCGCCGGCATCGCCGTTCAGGGCCACGGTGACCGGCTCCTTGGGACGGTCGCGATGGGTGATGTAGACGATGCGACCGGCGCGGGTGGTGAGCCCGCCGGCGGCCGCGATCAGGTCGAGCAGCCGGAGCTGCCCGGTCACCGGGTAGATCCCGGGGCGCTGGATCTCTCCCATGACGGAGACGCCCTGGCTGCCATAGTTGGCGACGAAGACGGTGACGTGCGGGTTCTTGAGATAGCCGCCCTCCACCAGCTTCTGCTCGATGAGGGCTTGGGCCTGGTCGGCGGTGAGGCTGTCCAGGTGCACGTATCCGATGAGAGCCAGGTAGGCATCGCCGGCGGCGCTCACGCGCACGTGCTGGGTCAGCTCGGGAACGTTGTAGACGCTGATGTCGACCATGTCGCCGGGGCCGATCTTCAGGCCCACGGAGGCCTGGTCGGACGGCGCAGCGGGAGCTGGAGCCCCGGCCGCCGGGGCCGGCGCCGGCTCGACTCCCTGCACCGTCTGCGCCGAGGACTGCCCCGCCGGCTGCCCGGCGGGATGGCCGGGCGAGCTCGGGGGCTGGTCTTGCGCACTCAGGCTGTGCGCCAGCAGACAGCTCAGAAACAGAATGGTCAGCAGGGAACTGGGGACAGCGGCCACAGTGGCCCGGAAACGGCGTCTCATCTACAACCTCGAAGAAAGACTGCGGGGGAGCCAGACACTTTCAGCAAGTCTAGCACAGGCGGGGATTCGCGACGGACGCAAAGCCGGACCGGTTCCCATTTCAGCACCTGGCTTGGTGGGCAGGCTGCGAGGTTGTTATAATCAAGCGGTTCCGCAGCAACATTCTGAGAAGGCCTGAAGCGATCCTTCCCACGCAGGTGTGATGCGGTACGCCGCTGTGCGCGTCGTCGCGCAGCTTCCGTGAAGTGGCCAGGTAGCTCAGCTGGTAGAGCGCGGCCCTGAAAAGGCCGGCGTCGGCGGTTCGATTCCGTCCCTGGCCACCATCACCTCTCTCCTGCATCGACGGCCCTAGCTCACGCTCTCGTCCCAGGGTGGTTTACAGGACGGGCGGCGCGGGCATACACTGCGGGGTTTCGCATAGTCTGCCTCAGGAGGTATGTATGCTCTGGAAGCGGAACCTGGCCTTGTTGGCGCTGCTGGCGGTAGGGGTGATGACGGCGGCGGCGCAGAATCGCGGAGCCCTCGGCCCGCAATCGTCCGCCGCGGTGGCGGCACCCTCTCCGGAAGGAGCGGCCAAGCCGCCGGCGCGGCCCAAGTCCTTCGACCTCGACGCCATGGACAAGAGCGTCAATCCCTGCGAGGACTTCTACCAGTACGCCTGCGGGAACTGGCGCAAGAAGAATCCCATCCCCTCGGACCAGTCGCGCTGGGGCCGCTTCAACGAGCTGGCGGAGTACAACCGCAACATCCTGCACTCCATCCTGGAGAAAGACTCGGCCAACGATCCCAAGCGCACGGCCGTGCAGCAGAAGATCGGCGACATGTACCAGTCCTGCATGGATGAGCAGGCGGTGAACGCCCAGGGCATCGCGCCGCTGAAGCCGGAGCTGGAGCGCATCGCGGCCATCTCCAGCAAGCAGCAGCTCATCGAAGAGATCGCCGCGCTGCGTGCCAAGGGGACCGGGGTGCTGTTCGGTTTCGGCGCGCAGCCCGACCTGCACAACGCCAGCATCCAGATCGCCGGCGTCTTCCAGGGCGGCCTGGGACTGCCCGACCGCGACTACTATCTGAAGCAGGACCCCAAGTCCAAGGAGACGCGGGAGAAGTACCAGGCCCACGTGGCCAAGATGCTGGAGCTGGCCGGCGACGACCCCGCCATGGCGCAGAAGGAAGCTGAGACCGTGATGGCCATCGAGACCAAGCTGGCCGAGGCAGCCATGGACCGGGTGCAGTTGCGCGATCCCAAGAACCGCGACCACAAGATGAAGGTCTCGGAGCTGGCCGCACTGGCGCCCAACTTCCAGTTCGAGCGCTTCTTCGCCGGCACCGGCGCTCCCACCTTCACCGAGATCAACGTGGTCCCGCCCGACTTCTTCAAGCAGGTCAGCGAAGGGCTGGACTGGGTGCCGCTGGCGGACTGGAAGACCTACCTGCGCTGGCACGTGGTACGGGAGGCGGCGCCCTTCCTCTCCCAGCCCTTCGTGGAGGAGAACTTCGACTTCAACGGGCGCTACATGGCGGGCCAGAAGGAACTGCAGGCGCGCTGGAAGCGCTGCGTGGCCACCACCGACCGGCTGCTGGGCGAGGCCCTGGGCCAGCCCTACGTGGATGAGACCTTCGGTCCCGAGGGTAAGCAGCGCATGCTGGTGATGGTGCAGGCGCTGGAGAAGGCTCTCGGCCAGGACATCCAGGGACTGCCCTGGATGAGCGCGGAGACCAAGAAGCAGGCGGCGGTGAAGCTGACGGCCATCCAGAACAAGATCGGCTATCCCGACGACTGGCGCGACTACGGCACGGTCGACATCGTGCGCGGCGATCTGCTGGGCAACGTGCAGCGCGCAGCCACCTTCGAGGCCAAGCGCAATCTCAACAAGATCGGCCAGCCCCTGGACAAGAAGGAATGGGGCATGACCCCGCCCACGGTGAACGCCTACTACAACCCGGCCCAGAACAACATCAACTTCCCCGCCGGGATCCTGCAGCCGCCGTTCTTCGACAAGAGCGAGGACGATGCCGTGAACTTCGGCGGCATCGGGGTGGTGATCGGGCACGAGCTCACCCACGGCTTCGACGACCAAGGCAGCAAGTTCAATGCCGACGGCAACTTCAGCAATTGGTGGACGCCGGCGGACCGCGCCGAGTTCGACAAGCGCACCACCTGCCTCGCCGACGAGTATTCCGGCTTCGTGTCCGTGAAGGATCCCTCCGATCCCGCCAAGGACGTGCACTTGAACGGGCGCCTCACCCTGGGCGAGAACACCGCCGACAACGGCGGCGTCAAGATCGCCTACATGGCCCTGGAGGAGCGCCTGGCCAGCGACAAGAAGGCGGCGGCCGAGGAGAAGAAGCTGCAGAAGAAGGAGGGCTTCACTCCCGAACAGCGTTTCTTCCTGGGCTTCGCGCAGATCTGGTGCGAGAACCGCACCGACGAGAGCGCGCGCCTGGCGGCCAAGACCGACCCGCACTCGCCGGGGCAGTTCCGGGTGAACGGGACGGTGCAGAACAGCGCCGAGTTCGCCAAGGCCTTTCAGTGCAAGGCCGGGCAGCCCATGGTGCGGGAGAACGCCTGCCGGGTCTGGTAAGCGGTCTTAGCCTGCCGCGCGCGCCGGGATGCCCTCCGGCGCCAGCGGCAGGCGGCGCAAACGGACGCCCGTGGCCGCGAAGATGGCATTGCCGGCCGCGGGCGCCACTCCCAGGATGGGGGTCTCGCCCGCCCCCGCCGAAGGCAGGTCCTTGCGGTCCACCAGAACCACCTCGATCTCCGGCAGATCGCGGAAGCGCGGTACGCGGTACTCAGCGAAGTGCGGGTTGAGGATGCGCCCGTTCTCGAAGCGGACCTGCTCGAAGAGCGCCCCGCCCATGCCCTGCACCACGCAGCCCGCGATCTGGTTGCGCAGGCCATTGGGATTGACGACGGCGCCGCACTCGAAGGCTTCCACCACCCGGCGGATGCGGGGCACACGCCCGGCGTCGATCTCCACTTCCGCGCAGGTGGCCAGGTAGCCGCCCTTCTCGAAGCCGCCGGCCAGGCCGAACCCGCGCGTGGGCGTGCTCTTCTGCTTGCCCCAGCCGAACTTCTCCGCCGCCGCTTCGAACACAGCGCGCAGGCGCGGGTCGGCGATGTTCTTCAGGCGGAAGGCGAGCGGGTCCATGCTCACAGCGTGGGCCATCTCGTCCATGTGGCTCTCGCGCACGAAATTGTTGGCGGTGGCGGCCAGGGCGCGGTAGGAGCCCTGCCGCAGCGGCGAGCGCACGGGATGGAAGTGGATGGACTGGTTGGGGACCTCGTAGGGGGTAGCGATGGCGGCGGGCCCGGAGTTGTAGTTGTGGAACTCCCAGGCGGTGAGGGCGCCGTCGCGGCGGGCGCCGCTGCGCACCTCCCAGACCCCGGCGGGGCGGAAATATGCCCAGGTGAACTCCTCCTCGCGCGTCCACACCACTTTGACGGGCTTGCCCGCGGCCTTGGCCAGGCGCGCCGCTTCGACGGCGGCCTCGCCGGTGTGCTTGCCGCCGTAGGCGGAGCCGGTGGTGTCGGCCGGGATCACGCGCACCGTTTCGGGAGGGAGGCGGAAGGCGGCCACCAGCTCGTCCTTGACGGCGAAGGGGCGCTGCCCGCCCGTCCACACCGTCAGCTTGTCGCCGCTCCATTCCGCCACCGCCGCCCGCGGCTCCAGCGGAGCGTGCGCGATGTACTGGACGGTGTAGGTCTGCGTCAGCTTGACGTCGGCGGCGGCCACCGCCTGGTCCACCGAACCGGTCACGTGCTCGAAGCCGCGCTCGCCCGCTTCCACATTCTTCTTCAGATATTCGAAGAGGTCCTGGTTGGAAGGCTGAGGCGGGACGTTCCACTGCGTCTTGAGCGCGGCCAGCGCCTGCTCCGCCGTCCAGGCATCGGCGGCGGCCACGCCGGTGAAGTCGCCGTCGTGCACCAGGGTGACGCCCGGCATCTTCACCGCGGCGCTCGCGTCCACCGAGACCAGCTTGGCCTGGAAGCCGGCGGGGCGCAGCACCTTGCCGTGGAGCATGCCGGGACGGCTGATGTCGGAGGGATACTGGTTCGCGCCGGTGACGAACTTGCGCCCATCCACCTTGGGGACGGACGTGCCGGCGATGGTCCACTGCGCGGCGGGGGTGAGATTGGGCACGGCGGAAACCACGCGCACCAGCTTCTGGCCCTTGGTCAGTTCGCCGTAGGTCGCGGACTGGCCGGGCTGCAGGCCGATGATCTTGCCGTCGCGGGCGGCCAGCGCGGCGCGCTCCGCCTTCCAGCGCTCCGCCGCCAGGTCGAGGAGCATCTCGCGGGCGGCGGCCGCCATGGCGCGCAACTGCGGGGCCATGGTGGGAGTGGTGCGGCTGCCGAAGGTGCCCATGTCGAAGGGAGTCAGGTCGGTGTCGCCCATGACCATGGTGATGGCGTCCACGGCGACGTGCAGCTCTTCCGCCACCTGCTGCGCCAGGTTGGTCCGCTCGTCGAACATGGTCAGCACCACGCCCTCGACCAC
>DATIWW010000216.1:0-6960 GCA_035519175.1 Terriglobales bacterium | reverse complement strand
TCGCCCTGCCTCTAGAATTCGAGGGTCGTCCAGATTTCCATGCGGAGAAGGGAAGCCTTGGCGGAAGACTTGAGTCTCGACATCCTGCGCAAGCGGCTGAAAGAAGGAGACTACCTGGAGATCTCGACCGGGGGCGGCGCCTTCGAGGTCTGGGCCGAGCCCCTGGCCAACCCGCCCGCCGTCTACTACGAAGGCGAGCAGCATCCCATCGCCGAGTTGGAGCGCATCACCGAGAAGATCCTGGCGGAGCTGCGCCGCGGCGAGATCCGCTGCCGCTGGGTCGAGGACGATTAGCCGCCCGCGCAAAACGCGGGGAAGGCCGAAGCCCTCCCCGCCAAGAAGCGACAGAGGCGATTGCTACTCCATAAGAAGTCAGGAGCCGGTCCTTCGGTTGCCCGCCGCGTGAGCCCGCCCGCAAAAGTCGCGCCCCCCAAAGTGGCTGGGACGGAAGAGTGCTGGGCCACCCTCGACGGCCACCGCCTCCGCTATCTGCGCGCCGGCGCGGGGCCGCCCCTGCTGCTGCTCCACGGTCTGCTCGGCTACTCCTTCTCCTGGCGCTTCAATTTCGCGGCTCTGGGCAGGCTCGCCACCCTCTACGCTCCCGACCTGCTGGGCATGGGCTTCTCCGACCGCCCGCCCCTGGATTATGGTCTGCGCGCCTCCGCCCAGCGCGTGCTGCGTTTCCTGGACGAGCTGGGGATCGGGCAGGCCGACGTGCTGGGCACCTCCCACGGCGGTGCCGTGGCCCTGCGTCTGGCCGCGCTGGCCGCCGAGCGCGGCGCCCCCCGCGTCCGCCGCCTGCTGCTGGTCGCGCCCGTGAATCCCTGGTCCCCTATCAAGAATCCCCTGGTCCCCTTCCTGCGCACGCCGCTGGGGCGCTTCTGCCTGCGCCGCCTGGGCCCGCGGCTGGCGGTGTTGAATGACTTCGTGCTGCGCCGTCTCTACGGCAGCATCTCCCGCCTCGCCCCGGGAACGCTCGCGGGCTATCACGCGGCCGCGCGGCTGCCGTACACCGCGGACTACGTCTACGCCATCCTCGATGCCTGGTCCGCCGACCTGGCCGAGCTGGAGCGCGAGTTGCCCCGCCTGCGTAGCCTCCCGAGCTTGCTGCTCTGGGGCAACCGCGACCGCGCCGTCTCCCTGCGCTCGGCCGAGCGCCTGCGCGCCTGCTTCCAGCGTGCCCGCCTGGTGGTCCTGCCCGGCGTCGGCCATCTGCCCTACGAGGAGGTCCCGGAGGAGTTCAACCGCGTCATCGCCGACTTCCTGGCCGCGCCCTCCGGGGAAATCCCCGCGCCTCCTTCCCGGGTCGGATAAACTAGGCCCGCCCCACCTGCGTAGGGGAAGCCGGCATGGGCGAGCGCCTCTTCCATATCCTGCGGCACTTCTTCAACCACTTCGGCTACTGGACGGTGGCTGGCGCCCTGCTGCTGGAGAACGCCGGCGTGCCCGTCCCCGGCGAGACCATCCTGCTGTTCGCCAGCTTCCTGGCCTACTCCGAGCGCCGCTTGCACCTGCCCTACATCATCCTGGTGGGCGTCCTGGCGGCCACCCTGGGCGACAACATCGGCTACTGGATCGGCTACCGCGGCGGCCGCCCCATGCTGGAGCGCTACCAGCACATCTTCCATATCCGCCAGAAGACGCTGGAGCGCGGCGAGCGCCTCTTCGCCCGCTATGGCTCGCACACCATCTTCTTCGCCCGCTTCATCGTGGGCATGCGCATCATCGCCGGACCCATGGCGGGAGTGCTGCGCATGCCCTGGCGCTCCTTCGCCCTCTTCAACTTCCTGGGCGCCACCCTGTGGGTCACCGTCGTCTCCCTGGTCGGCTATCTCTTCGGCAGCGAGTGGGACGACCTGCTGCGCATCATGAAGCGGGTGAACACGGGCCTCTTCGTGGCCGCGGCGGTGGTGATCGTCCTCCTGTACTGGCGCTATCGCCGGCGCCGCGGCGCCCGCGCGGGCGCCGGCGAAGACGACTAGCCTGCGATTGCCCCCGGCGCGCCGCCGGTGCTAGGCTGCGGCTAGCGCCGCTCCCTCATTCTCGCCCATGCGCGCCGCCCTGCAATCCGTCTTCGCCAACATCGACCGCCAGGCCTGGCTGCGCTTCTTCGGCGCCCTCCTGGGGCTGAGCGTGGCCTTCGGCGCGGCCCTGCTCTCCACCGCCGCCCGCCGCAACGGCAAGGTCATGGATTCGGTGCTGCTGGCCTCCCTCGCCCTGCTCATCGCCGGCTTCGTGGGCCTCACCACCGTCCCCTACCTCTTCCGCCGCGTCACCCTGACGGGCATGCGCCAGGCCTTCCAGTACGACGTCACCAAGGAGGGTGTCGGCTACTTCGTGCTGCTGCTGATCATCGGGGTGGCCGCCCTCAACACCGGCAACAACCTGCTGTTCATCGTGGTGGCCGCCATGATGGCCGCCATCCTGGTCTCGGGGGTGGCCTCGGCGGCGCTGCTGCGCGGCCTGGACCTGGGCGTCTCGCTGCCGGCGCGCATCTTCGCCCGCCGCGGAGTGATGGCACGCCTCAGCCTGGAGAACTCCCGCCGCGGGATGCCCGCGTTCTCGGTGAGCGTGGCCCCGCCCAAGCCGCTCAAGCCGCAGCGCGTCCTGCGCTGGCGCCGCTCCATCTTCGCCTTTCCCGCCCGCCGCCCGGTGGAGCGGCAGTGGGTGCGCTGGCCCGACTGGTCCATCGAGTTCGCCGCTCCCGAGCCCCCCGATCCCGGCCGCGGCCGCGTCTTCGACACCTCCGTCTACTTCCCCTACATCCCCTCGCGGGGCACGGCCGTCGCCGAGGTCGAACTCAACTTCCCCCGCCGTGGCCGCTACGTGCAGGAGGGCTTCGGCATCGCCACCCGCTTCCCCTTCTCCTTCCTGGTCAAGACCCGGCCGGTGGCCCTGCGCCACTCCATCCTGGTCTATCCCTCGGTGGAGCCCACCGAAGACTTCTTCGAGGTGCTGCCCATGATCACCGGCGAGTTCGAGGCCTTCGTGCGCGGCCGCGGCTACGATCTCTACCGCATCCGCGAGTACATGCCCGAGGACTCCGCCCGCCACGTGGACTGGAAGGCCACCGCCAAGTCGGGCTCCCTCAAGGTGCGCGAGTTCACCCGCGAGGACGAGCGCAAGCTGCGCATCGTCTTCGACAATCCCGCCCCCGGCGTGGTGGACGAGAAGGCCTACGAGGGTGCGGTGGCCCTGGCCGCCTCCCTGGCCTGGCACTTCGCCGCCGAAGCCACCGACCTCTCCTTCGCCGCTCCCGGCTATGCCGGCAGCCCCGACATCTACGACTTCCTCGCCTGCCTGGCCCTCATCGAGCCCGCCGCCCAGCCTTCCGTCCTGGAGAAGCTCCAGGTCACCGACGACTACAACGTCATCCTCACCGCCCGCCCCCGCGGCAGCATCCCCACCCGCCTGTGGAACTCGTCGTACTTCATCTTTCTGGAGCCCTCGCCGGCTGACGGGAGAATCCCATGATGCTGGCGGGGTCAGGCTTGAAAGCTCTCGCCCACCTCGGCTGAAAGCCGTGCCCTGATACAAGACCGCCGCCTTGGAGGCACTGTATCAGGGCACGCCTTCAGGCGTGCCGCAGGGAGCAAGAAGAAGATCCCGCGCGCGAAGGAGCGCATGCGACCGAGCGCGCGTGCCTTGACACCGTCCCTCGCCGGGAGGGATGCTCGCAACAGATCCCCAAGAGGAGGCACCTCCATGCCACGGACCCTCCGCATCCTCATTCTTCCCGCATTCCTTCTTTGTCTCGCCGGCGCTCTCGCCGCCCAGACCGCCCCCGATCCCGACCTGCTCGCCGAGATCTCCAAGATCAAGATGGTGGACGACCACGCCCATCCCCTGGTGGCGCGGCCCGAAGGCGCCCGCGATACGGAGTGGGAGTCGCTGGGCTTCCAGGGCGCGCACTCCACCGGGACCGCGGTCGCGCCCGAGGAGGAGCTCGTCCCCTTCCGCATGCGCCCCGGCAGCCCCGACCTGCACCGCGCTTGGGCCGCTCTCTACGGTTTCGCCCCCGCTAAGATCACCAAGGAGAGCCTCGGCGAGTTGATCCAGGCCAAGCAGCGCATCCAGCGCGAGCAGGGCGACCACTATCCCGCCTGGGTGCTCGACCAGTTGGGCGTCGAGACCATGCTCTCCAACCGCATGAGCATGGGGAAGGGCCTCGACGCGCCCCGCTTCCGCTGGGTCAGCTACGTGGACGCCCTCTTGTTTCCCCTCGACAACCGCGAGCTGAAGCAGGGCAACCCCGACCTGCAGCGCTTCTACACCAGCCTGGAGGTGGTGCGGCAGCGCTTCTTGACGGAAGAGAAGCTCACGGCGCTGCCGCCCACGCTCGACCTCTACGTCTCCCAGGTGATCGCGCCGCTGCTGGAGCGGCAGAAGGCCGAGGGCGCGGTGGCGGTGAAGTTCGTCGCCGGCTACGTCCGCTCCCTGGACTTCGCCGAGGTCCCCGAAGCCGATGCCCGGCGCATCTATGCCCGCTGGGTGCGCGGCGGCGTGCCTCCCGCCGCCGACTACAAGAAACTGCAGGACTACCTCTTCCGCCGCATCGCGCGCGAGTGCGGGCGCGTGGGCCTGGCGGTGCACATCCACACCGGCTTCGGCATCGGCAGCTACTACAACGTCAGCGGCTCCAACCCCATGCTGCTGGAATCCGCCTTCGACGACCCCGCCCTGCGCTCCACCACCTTCGTCGTCATCCACGGGGGCTGGCCCTTCGCCCGCCAGACCGCCGCCCTGCTGCTCAAACCCAACGTCTATGCCGACTTCTCCGCCATCGCCTTCCTCATCTATCCGCGCGAACTGGCCGAGGTGCTGCGCAGTTGGATGGAGGTGGCGCCCCAGAAGGTCCTGTTCGGCACCGACGGCTTCGACCTGGGCCTGCCCTTCCTGAGCTGGGAGGAATTCTGCTGGATGGGGGCCGACAGCTCGCGCCAGGCCCTCGCCCTGGCCCTCACCGCCATGATGAACGACGGCGAGATCACGCGCCCCGAGGCTCTGCGCCTGGCCAACCAGGTGCTGCACGACAACGCCGTTCAGCTCTACCACCTGGGCTCGCCCGCAGCCGCGCACTGAAATACAGCCCTGGGCTTGTCCTCCGGGTGCGGGCGGGAGTAGGATGCGCCCTCAGCGGGAGGAGGAGGCGACCATGGCTTCCATCCATGACCTGATCCACGACCGCGAGACCTTCACCGTCAACGCCGAAGAGAGCGTGCTGGCGGCGGCGCGCTTCATGGTGGAGCGCAACATCGGCGCCGTGCCCGTGCTGGAGCGCGGCGAGCTGGCCGGCATCTTTTCCGAGCGCGACATCATGAAGCGGGTGCTGGCCGAAGGCCGCGATCCCCAGACCACCAGGGTCTCCGAGGTCATGACCCGCGACCTCACCACCGTCGCTCCCGGCGAGAGCCTGGAGAACTGCATGCTCCTGATGCGCGAGCACGGCTTCCGCCACCTCCCCGTCTGCGAAGGCAAGCGCCTGGTGGGCCTGGTCTCGCTGCGCGACCTCCTGCTCCGCGACCTCACCGAAAAGGACGCCGAGGTCCGCATGATGCGCGCCTACATCCACTCCGACCCCGGCGGCAGCGCCTAGCCCTCGGGCGCGCGCTTTTCCACCACACCCTTCCCGTCGCCGGGATATGATTCCTTGTTGCTCCCGGCGCGCCCTTTCGCGCCCCTGCCATGAGCTTTGCTGCGCTGGTCCGCCAACTCAAGAGCATCCTGGGCGACGACGCCGTGCTTCACCGCCGCGAGGACCTGCTGCTCTACGAATACGACGCCGGCTTCAGCCGCGGCCTCCCCGGCGCCGTGCTCTTTCCCCGCACCACCCAGCACGTGGTCGAGATCATGAAGCTGGCCAACCGCGCCGGCGTCTCGGTGGTGCCGCGGGGAGCGGGCACGGGACTGAGCGGCGGCGCCATCTCCCGCGACGGCGGCCTCATCCTCGCCTTCTCCCGCATGAACCGCATCCTGGAGATCGATCTCCCCAACCAGCGCGCCCTGGTGCAGCCCGGCGTGGTCAACCTGGAACTCACCCGCGCGGTCGAGCGCGAGGGCTACTACTTCGCCCCTGATCCCTCCAGCCAGAAGGCCTGCACCATCGGCGGCAACGTGGCCGAGAACTCCGGCGGGCCCCACACCCTGGCTTACGGCGTCACCGTGAACCACGTCACCGGGCTGGAGGTGGTGCTGCCCGACGGCCGGATCGTGAACCTGGGCGGCAAGGCCGCCCACGCCGCCGGCTACGATCTTACCGGCTTCTTCGTGGGCTCGGAGGGCACGCTGGGCATCGCTACCGCAATCACCGTCAAGCTCACCCGCCTGCCCGAGTCGGCGGCCACCCTGCTGGGCATCTACAACACCATCGACGACGCCGCCAACACCGTGGTCGCTATCACCGCCGCCGGCATCACCCCCGCGGCCCTGGAGATGCTCGACGGCTGGACCCTGCGCGTGGTCGAGGAAGCCGCGCACGCCGGCTATCCCCTGGATTCGGGCGCGGTGCTGCTCATCGAAGTGGAAGGCCTGCGCGAGGCGGTGGAAGAGGAAGCCGCCGCCATCGAGCGGGTCTGCCTCCAGCAAAAAGCGCGCGAGGTCCGCCGCGCCAAGAACGCCGCCGAGCGCGAACTGTTGTGGAAGGGCCGCAAGAACGCCTTTGCCTCCCTAGGCCGCCTCTCGCCCTCCTACTACACCCAGGACGGCGTGGTGCCGCGCACCAAGATCCCCCAGACCCTGCGCTTCGTGGATGAGGTGGGAAAGAAGTACGGGCTGCGCATCGGCAACATCTTCCACGCCGGCGACGGCAACCTGCATCCCTGCATCCTCTTCGACTCCCGCGACAAGCAGCAGACCGCCCGCACCCTGGCCGCCGGCCGCGACATCCTGGAGTACTGCATCTCCCTGGGCGGCACCCTCACCGGCGAGCACGGCGTCGGCATGGAGAAGAGCAACTTCATG
>DATIWW010000215.1:0-8184 GCA_035519175.1 Terriglobales bacterium | reverse complement strand
CGATGCGGATGGGCACCCCCGCGGCTGTGCTCTTGATCACGATATTGCCGATCTGCGCCGGGTCCCGCACCTGCCCGTTCACCAGCCCCAGGTAAAGCTGGTGGTTGCGCTCCAGCAGTCCCGGCGACTCGATCAGGTTGGTGCGCCGGATGGCCTCCAGGATGTCGGGCACGGTCACCGAGGCCTGCAGCAGCTTGGCCGGGTCGGGCGTGATCTGGAACTCCGGCACCTGCCCGCCCTGCACCAGCACCGTGGCCACGCCATCCAGGCGGTTGAGCCGCGGCTTGATCTCGTAGGTGGCCAGCTCCCACAACTGCGTGGGCGGGACCCGGTCGGAGGTCAGGCTGTAGCCCAGGATGGGGAAGCTGGCGAAGGTGAGGCGGTGGCTCTCCAGGCGCGCGCCCGCCGGCAGCTCGGCCTGCGCCCGCGAGAGCGCCGCATCCACCAACTGCAGCGTCTGCACCATGTCCACGTTCCAGTCGAAGAACAAGTCGACCTCGGCGGAGCCGCGGCTGGTGATGGAGCGCACCGCCTGCAGTCCGGGAACGCTGTTCACCGCCTCTTCGATGGGGCGCGTGACCGTCACCATCATCTGGTCGATGGGCATCACCCCGTTGTCCACCCCGATCACGATGCGCGGAAAATCGGTGGAGGGGAAGACCGCCACCGGCAGGGTGAAGGCCAGGTACGCGCCCACCGCCGCCAGGGTCACGATCAGGAAGAGGATGCTCTTGGCATGGCGCGCGAACCAGTAGGCGGACTGCTCCGCCTCGCTGGGGCCGGGTCCGTGATGGAAAAGTGAGCGCAAGCCCATACGTGCTGGGGTGTGCTACTGGTGGTCGGGATCCGTGGAATCCGTCTTGCCCGCGCCTCCCTGGGCGTTCCCGGGTTCCTCCACCTTGACCCGGGTGTTGTCGGGCAGGCCGTAGGCGCCGGTGGTGACCACGCGCTCGCCCGCCTGCAGCCCGGCGGTGATCTGGACCTCGCTGTCGTGGCGGATGCCCGCCTGCACGCTGCGCTGGTGCGCGCGCCCGTCCGCGCTCACCACCATCACCGAAGTCGCGCCCTCGCTGCTCAGCAGCGCCGCCGCCGGCACCACCACCGCCCCCGCCACGTGCTCGGCCACGATCGCGATCCGCGCGCTGGTGCCGGGGCGCAGCTTGTTGTCCTTGTTCGCCGCCTGCACCCAGACCTCGATAGTGGTGCTGCCGGGATCCACCGCCGGGCTCACCAGCGTGACCTTGGCGGGAACGCCCTCCTCCGTGCCCGCGGTCAGCGTGGCCGCGTCGCCCACCTTGAGCAGCGCCGCTTCTTCCTGGGGCAGGTGGATGCGGCAGATGACCTGCGAGAGGTCCATCACCGTGATCAGGGGCTCGCCCGCCGCCGCCATCTGCCCCGGATAGAGCGGGCGTTCGGTCACCACGCCGTCGATGGGGCTGCGGATCTCGGAGTACCCGAGCTGGGCGGCCGCGCCCAGGTACTTGCCCTTCGCCGCCGCCAGTTCTCCGGAGGCGGCCCGCAGTTGCTGCTGTTTGCCTCCCGCCTGCAACGCGGCCAGGTGCTGGCGCGCCAGCTCATACTGGTTGCGGGCCTCGGTGAGGGCCACCCCCGCCTGGTCCAACTCCTTGCGCGGCAGCGCTCCTTCCTTGTAGAGCTGCTCCCGGCTCGCGTAGACCTTCTGCTGCGCTTCGTAGGCCTGCTGTGCCTGCTGCAGATCCGCCTCCGCCTTCTTCATGGCCTCGGGGACGCCGGCCTGGGTGGTGGTCTCGTAGGTGGCCTGCGCCTGCTCGTAGGCGCCCTTGCTCTCCATCTCGGCCGCCGCCAGGTCCTGGTTCTCCAGCACCGCCAGCAACTGCCCGCGGCGCACCTTGCTCCCCTTGTTGACCAGGAAACGGCGCACCGGGGCGCTGATCTTGGGAGTGAGCACCGCCCCTTGCAGGGGATAGAGGACGCCCTCCGCCTCCACCACGCGGTCGATGCTGGTGCGCTGGGCGCGCGCCGCCTGCACTGTGACCACCGGTTCCTTGGTGTCGGACTGGGAACATCCGCCAAGCAAGACCGTGGCGGCGACGGTGCACGCCACCGCCGCCCGGAAAAGGACGCCCGTCTTGTTCCGCGTTGCCTTCATGCGGCCCGCTATCTTCCTATGATACGGGATTACTCGGGGTGCTTGAGGGACTCGCCGTTCGGGCCCACCTGGATCTCCGACCTCTTGCCCTGGGTGCGCACCTGCGCCTCGTAAGCTACCAGCTTCCCCCCCTTGGTGAGGGACTCGACCTTGGTGATGGTTCCGGCCCCGGCCTTCTTCTGCAGCGCTTCCCGCAGCGCCGCGGGCAGCGCTTCCAGGGCCACCTGCTCTTCTACCTCGAGAACAGTGCCGTCGGCCGCGATGGTCACATCTTTGCCGTGGCCGCTCACCGTCATTTCGACCTCGTAGACCTGCTTGCCTTCCTCGATCTCGCTGGAGTAGCCGCGGACGGTCGCCCCCTGGCTCTGCTCGTCCGCCGTTTTCTGGACCGGCGCCGGCAAGTCCGACCTCTTGACTTGTTTCTCCCGGGCCTGCGCAGCCAGCACACAAAGCGTCGCCAGAACCAGCAGGGAGAGCATCGTTCCTGGCTTGCTCTTCATGGCAAATCCTCCCTTATCCAAAAGACTCCCGTTATCTAAAAGACTCCGGTCAGGGTCTGCAGATTGGCCAGGGCGACGCGGTAGCGCGCCTCGCCGTCATCATAGGCGTTGCGGGCTGCGATGAGCGTGTTCTGCGCGTCCACCACCTCCAGCACCGAGACCTCGCCCGCCTGGTAGCGCAGGGTGGTGAGGCGCAGGCTCTGCTCCGCCAGCTCGGCGGAGTTGCGCAGCGTCTCCAGCTGGTTGCGCGCCGTCTCCGCCTCCCCGTAGAACGACTCCAGGTTGGCCAGGAGCTGGCGCTGGGCCGCGCTCAGCTCCAGCCGCGCCTGCTGCCGCCGCAACTGCGCCTGCTTCACCTTGCTCTGCGTCGCTCCCCAGTTCCACACCGGGAAATCGAGGGTGACGGCCGCGGCATGGCCCAGGTTCAGGATGGGGCCGGTGTGCGTGGCGAAGGTGTTGGCGTCGATGCCGTACCAGTAGTCGAAGCTGAGCGAGGGCAGATGGCCGGCCCAGGCGGCTGTGACCTCGTGGTCGGCCACCCGCACCGCCGCCAGCGCCGCGTCCAGCTCGGGGTTGTTGCGCGAGGCCATCTGCCGCACCTCGCCGGGCGAGGGCAGCGGCGGCGGCAGACGCAGGTCGTCCACCACCGAGAAGTTCTGCTGGAAATCGGGGAACAGCAGCACCGCCAGCGCCAGCCGCGCCTTCTCCATCGCCAAGGACGCCTCCTGCAGATCGCGCTGGCGGTCGTTGGCCTGCAACTGCGCCTTGATCGCGTCGGAATGCGCCACCTCCCCGCCCTGCTCCAGCTCCCGGCTGATCTTCAGGAAGCGCTGCGCCTCGCTCGCTCCTTGCTGGGCGTTGGCGTACTTGCGCTGCGCCACCACCAGGCCGTAATAGTCGGTGACCACCGTGACCACCAGCCCGCGCGCCGCGATCTCCTGCTGCGCCTGGGCCAGGGCGGCCGCCGCCGCAGCCCGCCGGTACTCGGCGACGTGGGCCACGTCCAGCGCCTGGTGCGCGTTGCCCTCGCTCAGGTACTCATGCACCCCGTTGTTGGCGATGAAGCGCCCGCTGGGCGTCCCGTTGCCCTCGGTGTAGACGTACTGCCCCTCGTAGCCGACCGAAGGCAGCAGGCCCGCGCGCGCCTGCACCTTGTCCTCGTGCGCCAGGCGCGCCTGCATCACCGCCCCGCGGAACTGCGTGCTGTTCACGCGCGCCCGCTCCAGGGCGTCCTGCAGGGTGAGGGTCAGGGGAGGCGCCTCGGCTTGCGCCGTCGCCGCGCCCGGTGGCGACTGCGGCGGCGCCGCCTGCGCCCGCAGAAACGCCGGCAGGACAGCGAGCGTAACGGCCAGCACCGAGATTCGGAATGCAGCAAGGTTGGATTTCACGGATCCTCCTCCAAGGCGCGGCGGTGGTGGTCAGTGGGACGGCGACGCGGGATGGCAGCCGCCTCGGCCACCCCTCGTACGGGCAGTCCTTCCCGCGGCGGCAACACTATATTCCTCCAGGGCCCCAGAAAGCAGGCCCAGGGCCGTGGAGGAAGGCTACTGCAACTGGCCCTGGGTGAGTTTGATGGCGGAGCCGGGGACGGAGAAGTAGATGCTGGAAGCCTGGGCCGCGGTCGAGATGTTGTCCACGGTGATGCCGCCGCTGGTCCCGGCGATGGTCGAGGTTTCCGTCACCCCGTTGGCGTTGGTGATGGCGGCGCCGCTGAGGTTGTAGCTCTTCAGGCAGCCGTTGCCGGCGACGTCGCAGTGGTCGCCGAGCTGCGCGAAGAGCGTGTCGGGGTGCGCTACCGTGTTGGGGTTGAAGATCTCGGTCAGCGGCGAGCAGGGCGCGTTGAGCTGCTTGGAGATGGCGATGCTGCCGTTGGGGCTGGTGTCTACCGTGGTCGCCATGGTGGTGGAGCCGCTGAAGGGGATGCGGTAGAGGATGGCCCCCACCGGCACTGCTCCGCCCTGGGAGTCGGAGTTGGTCGCGCACACGTACAGGAATCCGGTGGTGGGATCGGTGAAGTAGGTGTTATCGAAGATGCCGTTGAAGGTGGGCGCCGAGCCGTCGCCCAGCATGCTCACCCGGCGCAGCACGCCGCCGCTGCTGTCGGTCTGCAGCACCACGGGCGTATTCAGGTGGTCCTGGCCGAAGGCGAAAACGGTGCCGCCGCTGTTGTTGACGCTCACGATGGGCCCGTCGAAGGCCTGGCCGGCCACGCCGGTGGCGTCCAGCATGGTCACGACCTCGGTGGGAGTCGCCGCCGGCGTGATCACGTGCAGGCTGCCGGCCGCGTCGGGAACGTAGATCTTGCCCAGCGCCGCCACCGGCGAGCGCAGCAGCCCTGCCGTCCCCGTCTGGAAGGAGCCCGAACTCGGCCAGTTGGGGTCGCTGGTCGCCTTCGCGGGCGTGCCCTGGAAGACCCCGGTGATCTTCCACACCTTGCCGCTGTCGTCGCCGACGTAGGCGGTGTCGCTTCCGTAGTCGATGTAGGGCGTGGAGGAGGAGTCCGCCACCGCGCCCAGGGTGACGCTGCGCAGGCAGGAGGTCACACAGGTGACGTCCGGAGTCAAGGGAGCGGTGGCCGTCCCTCCCCCCGTGCCCCAGGTCAGGACGTAGAAGGTCGCCACTCCCCCGGGATTGCCCACGAACGCCAGCTTGTGGCCGTCGGAGGAGAGCGACAGCGATCCCGTCACCGCGGTCGAGCCCGCGTTGAAGGCGAACCGCACCGTGGGCTGGCCGCTGTTGGCGGCGTCGCAGAGCCCGCCCCCGGCGATCACCCCGCTGCTGTAGAGATTGTTGAAGGCGATGATGTTGGCTTGGGTCCCCGAACCCGCCACGTTCAGCCCGTAGGCCACGTAGTCGTTGGCGCAACTGGGCGCGGCGGAGACGTCGAAGGAGAACTTGGCGGCCATGGCGCCCGCCGGCAGCGTGGCCGTCGCCGAACCCAGCGAGGCGCTCCAGTCCACGTGCATCCGCTTCTTGCCGCGTCCCCAGACCGGAGGGGGAAAGCGCAGCGCCCCGGCCGAGTGCTTGAGCCAGCTCATCCACACGCGCGGATCGCGCACCGCCTTGGCCGCCACGTTGCGCTCGGTCAGGCCGGTGTAGGCGACGTGGTGCGAGCTCCAGTCCAGCAGCAGCCCGGTGTGCCTCGGGGCCGGGCCGGCCGGCGGCGCCGGCTGCTGCGCCCAGGCGACGCCCGCCAGGAGAAGTATGAGAACGCTGAGTGGCGCCGCAACCGCACGCGTAAGTTTCATGCTGGCCGTCTCCATCCTCCGTCCCGGGAGCTAGGGGGTGATCGTGAGGCTCACGTCGTCGACGTACATCGAGGTGAGGTCGCCGAAGCCGTCGCCGTGCGCGTTGAAGTAGATGCGGATGGTCTGGCCCTTGTACGGGGTCAGGTCGTAGGTCACCTGCGTCCACGCCTGCGTGTTCTGGCACACCTTCAGGACCTGCGCCAGCGTGTTGCCGGAGGTGTTCTGGATCTGCGCCTCCTGCCAGTCGTAGTTGATGCTGTCGGTGGAGGCGGGCCGGTACCAGAAGGTGAGGGTGGCGCTGGTGAAGGTGCCCGGCAGCGTGATGTCCTGCGAGAGGAAGGAATCGCCGTTGGGCTCGGGGGCCGCGCTCGCTCCCAGCAGCGCGCTGAAGCTGCCGGTGTGTTTCTGCACCGCGCTGGCGGAGGGCGCCAGGGCGCCGCCGGTGGTCCAGCCCGTCAGGTTGCCGGTCTCAAAGCCGCCGTTCACGACGTTGGCGTTGCCCGAGCCTGACCCCGTGGGCGTCTGCCCCCACTGCGTCACCAGGAAAAAGGCGTTCACCGTCCCCAAGCCGGTGGCCTGGTCGTAGGCGGTGCCGGCATTGAAGCCGATGGGCGTGGTCAGCGTGGGCACCTTGTTGCTCAGCGTCGTGACGTCATGGAAGGCGGTCACGCCATGATTGGCATACTGGCTGTTGGCCATGGCATAGAAGGTGGGATTGGCGTTGCCCTGGCGGCTGCCCGTCTTCTGCAGCACCAGCGCCATCAGGCCCGCGAACGACGGCGACGACGCAGAGGTTCCACCCACGGCAATCAAGCCGCTGCCTCCCTGGTCAGCCTGCTTGACGATATAGCCGTCGTGCCCGGCCGCGCTCAGCGAGACGTCGGGCACGTCCCGCTTGCTGTCCCCGGGCACCCCCGGTCCCGCCTGCCAGACAGGCTTGGCGTACACCGTGCTTGCGCCTCCACCCGTCGCCCACAACTGGGAGCCTCCCGCCGCGCCGCTCTCGTTCCACGCCTCCTCCGGAATGTAGGAGAGCACCGATCCCTGCACGGCATTGTTGGTCGCCGCCCAATACAGGCTGGGGTTGGCGGTGTCCAAGAACTCCGAACCGCCCACCGCCACGTTGGAGGGGGTGGAGGAGAGCCCGCTCACCGCCAGCCCCAGCAAGGCCCTGGTCCGGCTGGGAGGGTCGCAGCCGGCCGCGCCGCTGTCGCCGGAGGAGACGAAGGCGGTCTGGCCCTGCGCCGCCGCCTGCGACCAGGTGTTGTTCCAGAAGGTGTTCTCCGCAGCCCCCATCGTCGATTCGCACTGCCCGAAGCTGGTGCTGATGATGGGGGCGACGTTGTTGGCCACGATGTACTGCGCCGACAGGTCCACGCCGTCCGTGGCCGTGGACTTGGAGATCACGAATTTGATGGTGGCGTTGCGCGCCACCGCCCCCGACCATTCCACGTCCAGGTCGGCCTCGGTCTCTTCGCCGTCGCCCAGATTGCCCGGAGGCGTGCCGTTGTGGATGAAGACGGGATCGTTGGCGGGCAGCCCGAAGAAAGTGCGGAAGGTCTGCACGTCCGACAGGCTGATGTCGGTGCGTCCCACGATGGCGATGCTCTGTCCAGTCCCGTTGATGCCGCGGGCGTACAGCCGCCACACGTCGTAGATGGTGGCGAAATCCGAAGGCGCCAGAAAATGGTTGCCGTTGAGGTCGGTGAACTGCGGGCTGTAGTAGTCGGCAGGCACCGCCACCGTCCCCGTGTGCAGCGGCCGGCTGCGGAAGTCGTGCAGGCTCAGCGGGCCCGCGACGATGCCCGCCAGCGCCCGCGGGATGGAAGGGTCCCGGTCGTTGCCGTAGTGGTTCCGGTCCTGTGCGGCCAAGCTCCGCATGCGTACGTGGAAGGCGCGCTCCACCTGCTGCACCGTGCCGCTGAAGTTGATGGCGCGGCCCCCGGTGGGGATCTCGTCGATGGTGAGGCCGTAGCTCTTCAGCCAGTCCACCACCGCCGCCATCTGCTCCGCAGGCACGCCGAAGCGCTGCTCGAACTGCTGCGGCGTCAGCCACTGCTGATAGTTGGGCGAAGCCGGGTCTTGCAGATCGGCGAGGAACTGCTGCAGTTGGCGCTCCACCGTCGGCCCCGGCGTCAGCACCAGGACCATGCGCTGCAGGGGCAGCCTGACGTCCATGGGGCCGATGTCGTTCTGCGGCCGCGCCATGGGATGCACGTTGTGGCGCAGCACCACCCGGTCGCTGTCATCCACGGCGATACCGGGGAGGTCGCGGACAACGGCCCGGCGTCCCTGGCCCCAGGCAGAG
>DATIWW010000214.1:0-5691 GCA_035519175.1 Terriglobales bacterium | reverse complement strand
GTGCGCTGGCCGCTGGCCCTGATCGTGCTGGCGCTGGCGGCGTACGTCTTCATCCTGCCGCGGACGCTGGGCGCGCTGGTGGGGCTGCCCTTCGTGGCGAAGCTGGGGCTGAGCGCGGCGGTGCTGGCGCCGCTGGGGCTGGCCATGGGCATGCCCTTTCCCAGCGGACTGCGGGCGCTGGCGGCCTCCGTAGGCGCGACCGGGGAGAACACCATCGAGTGGGCGTGGGCGATGAACGCCGCCGCCAGCGTGCTGGGCTCGGTGCTGGCCATGGTGATCGCCATCCACTACGGGCTGGCGGTGACGCTGGCCTGCGGAGGAGCCGCGTATCTCCTGGCCACCCTTCTGGCGGGGACACTTCGCCGATCGGGTCAGCGGATCATCGGCTCATCGGGTCGTTGAGCCTCCCAAGACGGGAAACGCTTGCCCCCTGCTGACGAGGGGGCCGGGTTCTGGTATCATGCGCGCGCTTCCTTTTTCTGCCTTCCCCGGGGAGGGATTGTGCCTAGCCAACAGCAAGTGAGATGGTCGGAGTTGCGGGTGGGCCTGACGGTGCTGTTCGCCGCCATCGTGCTGGGGATCCTGATCTTCCTGATGACCGGCACCACCGGCCTGTTCACCCCCAAGGTCAACCTGAAAGCCTTCTTCGAGAACGCCAGCGGGCTGCGCGTGGGCGCCCCGGTGCGCCTGGAGGGCGTGGACATCGGCAACGTCACCAGCATCCGCGTGGTGAGCGGGAGGCCGGCCTCGCCCGTGGAGGTGGTCATGAAGGTCACCACCAAGTACGGCAGCGACCTGCGCAAGGACTCGGTGGCCACCCTGGCCACGGCCGGGGTGCTGGGCGAGACTTACGTGGACATCTCCAGCAAGACGGCCAAGGGACCGCCGGCCAAGAATTGGGATGTCCTGCAGTCCGAGGAGGTGCCTGACCTCTCGGACGTGGTGCGCGCCAGCCAGACCACGCTGCAGAACGTGGACATCCTGGTGCGGCGGCTGGACCGCATCGTGGCCGCCATCGAGCGCGGCGAAGGCTCGGTGGGCAAGCTCATCTACGATCCCTCCCTGTTCAACAAGCTCAACGCCACCTTGGACGAGATCCAGGCCACGGTGAACGACGTCAGCAAGGGCAAGGGCTCGATCGGCAAGCTGATCACCAGCGACGAGCTCTACAACAAGCTGAACGACTCGGTGACCAAGATCAACAAGATGGTCGACGAGATGGACAAGGGCCAGGGCACGGTGGGCAAGCTGATCAAGGACCCGTCCCTCTATAACAACGCCAACGAGACCATGGCCAAGGCCAACCGCCTGATGGCCGACGTCAACGAAGGCCGGGGCACGCTGGGCAAGATCGCGCACGATCCCGAGTTCGCCAACAAGGTGGACCGCACGGTCTCCAACCTGGCCGACATCACCGACCGCATGGACAAGGGCGAGGGCACGGTGGGCAAGCTCTTCAAGGATCCCTCGCTCTACAACAACGCCGACCAGATGCTGGTGGAGACCCGCAACCTGGTGCAGGCCATCCGGGAAAATCCCAAGAAATACCTGACCATCCATTTCCGGGTCTTTTAGGCCGGCCCTCGGCCCCCGGCTGCGCCTGCACCCGGGCCCGGCCCGTAACATTTCTCTATGGCCGGGGCTGCCCCCCGTTTTAGACTGCTGGGTTTCCGTATCCCCTGAGAGGAGCGTTATGAGGCTATTGAAAGCGATCTGCCTGATGCTGTTGACCTCGGCGCTGGCGGTGGCCCAGGGCGGCCCCGCCGCGGACGAAGCCCCCAAGGCCCTGCCCAGCTTCCACGCCGATGCGGTGGACAAGGGCGTGGACCCCTGCGTGGACTTCTACCGGTACGCCTGCGGCAAGTGGATCAAGGACAATCCCATCCCCGCCGACCAGGTGGTGTGGGGCACCTTCAGCCTGCTGGCGGAACACAACCGCGCGGTGCTGCACCAGATCCTGGAGAAGGCCTCGGCGAACGACCCCAAGCGCGACGCCGTCGACAAGAAGGTGGGCGACTTCTACGCCGCCTGCATGGACGAGAAGGGGGTGGAGGCCCAGGGAACCAAGCCCATCCGGCTGGAGCTGGCGCGCATCGCCGCGCTGAAGAGCAAGGCGCAACTGCCGGGCGAAGTGGCCCACCTGCAAGGCATGGGAGTGCGCACCTTCTTCCGCTTCGAGTCCGACCAGGATTTCAAGGATGCGACCAGCCAGATCGCGGAGGCGGACCAGGGCGGGCTGGGCCTGCCCGACCGCGACTATTACCTCAAGGATGACCCGCGCTCCCAGTCGATCCGCCAGGCCTACCAGGGGCACGTGGCCAAGATGTTCGAACTGCTGGGCGAGAAGCCGGAGCAGGCGGCCGCCGACGCGGCCACCGTCATGAAGATCGAGACCGCGCTGGCGCAAGCCTCCATGGACCGGGTGGCCCGCCGCGATCCGGCCGCGATCTATCACAAGATGGCCAAGAAGGACCTGCTGGCCATGACCCCGAGCTTCGCCTGGAACCAGTATCTGGCGGCGCTCACCGTGCCCGCCTTCCAGAACGTCAACGTGGTGGCGCCGGACTTCTTCAAGGGCCTGGAAGCGCTGCTGCAGAGCACTCCCCTGGCCGACTGGAAGACCTACCTGCGCTGGGGCGTGGTGAACTCGTCGGCGCCCTTCCTCTCCTCGCCCTTCGTCGACGAGGACTTCAACTTCAGCGGCAAGACCTTGGCCGGGGCCAAGCAGATCCAGCCGCGCTGGAAGCGCTGCACCTCGCTCACCGACCGCAACCTGGGAGAGGCCCTGGGACAGAGGTACGTGGACGCGGCTTTCCCCGGGGAGAGCAAGGCGGCGACGCTGAAGATGGTGATGGCGCTGGAGAAGGCGCTGGGCGAGGACATCCAGGGCCTGGACTGGATGTCGGAAACCACCAAAAAGCAGGCCCTGGCCAAGCTGCAGGGCATCGCCAATAAGATCGGCTATCCCGACCACTGGCGCGACTACAGCCGCCTCAAGGTGGAGCGCACCGACCTGCTGGGCAACGTGCGCCGGGGCGCAGCCTTCGAAGTGCGCCGCGACCTGAACAAGATCGGCAAGCCGGTAGACCACAAGGAGTGGGGCATGACGCCGCCCACCGTCAACGCCTACTACAACCCGCAGATGAACGACATCAACTTCCCCGCCGGCATCCTGCAGTTGCCCTTCTTCAGCAAGGACCAGCCGCTGGGACTGAACTTCGGCGGCATCGGGGCGGTGATCGGGCACGAACTCACCCACGGCTTCGACGACGAGGGCCGCAAGTTCGACGTCAAGGGCAACATGAGCGACTGGTGGACCGACGAGGACGGCAAGAAGTTCGAGGAGCGGGCCACCTGCGTGGCCGACGAGTATTCGGGCTTCACCGCCGTGAAGGACCCCTCCGACCCCGCCAAGGACGTCAAGCTGAACGGCCGACTCACCCTGGGCGAGAACACCGCCGACAACGGCGGCCTGCGCATCGCCTATATGGCGCTGGAAGACACGCTCAAGACCGACCCCCAGCCCCCCTATGAGGGCTTCACGCCGCAGCAACTGGTCTTCCTGGGCTGGAGCCAGGTGTGGTGCCAGAACCAGACTCCGCAGGTTGCGGCCCTGCGCGCTAAGGTGGACCCGCACTCCCCCGGCCATGATCGGGTGAACGGTGTGGTCAGCAATATGCCCGAGTTTGCCAAGGCCTTCAGTTGCAAGAAGGGCCAGCCCATGTACCCGGAGAAGCAGTGCCGGGTGTGGTAGCAGAAGCAGCTCTTAGCGATTCGCCTTTCGCTTGGTCCGGCGTCCCCTTGGGACGCCGGATTTTTTGTTGGGTCATCGGGACATTGAAAGAGGAACCCCGAGCCGATCACCCGATGGCAGCGATGGTGGTGGCCTGCTCGTGGGCGTGGTAGCTGGAGCGCACCAGGGGGCCGGACTCGACGTGGCGGAAGCCCATGCCCAGCGTCTCCTCCTTCAGATAGCGGAACTCCTCGGGCGTGTAGTAGCGCTTGACCGGCAGGTGGTCCTTGGAGGGGCTGAGGTACTGGCCGACGGTGAGGATATCCACCTTCTCCGCCGCCAGGTCGCGGAAGACCTGGAGCAGTTCGGGGACGGTCTCGCCCAGGCCCACCATCACCCCCGTCTTGGAGATCATGCCGGGAGCGAACTGCTTCACGCGGCGCAGCAGCTCCAGGGTGCGCGCGTAGCGGGCGCCCGAACGCGCCACGGGATAGAGCCGGGGCACGGTCTCGGTGTTGTGGTTGAGGACGTCGGGGCGGGCGTCGAGCACGGCGCGCAGCGAGGCTTCGTCGCCCTGGAAGTCGGGAATCAGCACCTCGACGCGGCAGCCCGGGGCCTGGCGGCGGATCTCCTGGATGGTGAGGGCGAAGATGCGGGCGCCGCCCAGATTGTCGTCGTCGCGGTTCACGCTGGTGACCACGGCGTGGCGCAGGTCCAGGCGGGCGACGGCCTCGGCGACCCGGCGGGGCTCGTCCCAGTCCAGGGGCTCCGGCTTGCCCTTGGGCACGGCGCAGAAGCCGCAGCGCCGCGTGCACAGGTTGCCCAGCAGCATGAAGGTCGCGGTCTTGTGGTTCCAGCACTCGCCGATGTTCGGACACTGCGCCGATTCGCAGACGGTGTGCAATTCCAGGCCGCGGGCCAGCACCTTGAGCTGGTGGTAGTTCTCGCCCATGGGCGCGCGCGCCCGCAGCCACTGCGGCTTGGGGCGCGGTCCGCGCGGCGCCGGGTCGATCTGGACGAGATCGGTGGGCGAGGCCATGGGAACCTCATTTTATCATCGGGTCATTGAAGAACCAGGATGCTGGCGCTGCACGCGAGATCCTTTGGTCCCGCGGGGCGGGACCTCAGGATGACGCCCTCCAACAGTAGTTCTATCCGTGAAGATCCGTCTGATCCGCGGCTGTATTGAAGTTCAGATCGTGTGCAGGAAGGCGATCAGGTCGTCGAGCTGTTCGGGCGTGAGGTTGCGGAAGGCGGGCATCTTGGCGCGGCCCAGGGTGATGACCTCGCGCACGCGCTCGTCGTTGGCGGGGGTGCCGCTGGGCATCTCCGGCCGCTTGTAGAGCCCCTGCAGCGAGGGTCCGCGGTGCGAGCTGGAGGAGTAGGCCTCGTGGCACGCCAGGCAGCGGGCCTGGTAGACCAACCGCCCGCGCGCCTGCTGCGGCGTGAGGTGCAGCTCCGACTCCGGCGGCCAAGGCGACGGCCCTTCGCAGGCCATCATCCCCAGCAAGGCGACAAAGGCGGCGCAAAAGAGGCCGGGGAGCAGGCGGGTTTTCAGCGCCAAAGGCAAGCGACTATTATGGTAGGCGAGCCCATGGCTGTCGAGGTCAAACGCGCCTACGAGAAGCCGGTGCCCGCCGACGGCGTGCGTGTGCTGGTGGAGCGGCTGTGGCCGCGGGGCATCAGTAAGCAGGGCGCGGCGCTCGACGCCTGGCTGAAAGACCTGGCGCCCTCGCACGCGCTGCGGCGCTGGTACCACGCGCGCCCGGCGCAGTGGCCGCTCTTCCGCAAGAAGTATCTGGCGGAGCTGGGCGAGCCCCTGGCCTCGCGCGCCCTGGAAGAGCTTTACCAGATGGCGCAGGGAAACCCGACGCTCACCCTGGTGTACGGCTCGCGCGATGAGCGGCACAACTGCGCGATCATCCTGAAGGAACTGCTGGAGGGGATGCGCAAGCCAC
>DATIWW010000213.1:0-3931 GCA_035519175.1 Terriglobales bacterium | reverse complement strand
CCGCGCCGGCGGCATTGCCGCCCTGCTGGGGGAGGAAGCCGAGGTGACGGATGTGGGCGGCGAGTTGGGACTGAAGTGCCTCAACCCGGAGGCGCTCTACTCCGCCAGCGGCCTGGCGGTGGAAGTGCAGGTCACCGCGGCGGGTCAGGGAGTCGCGGGCGCCCACCTCACCCTGCGCCTCGCCGACACCCCCATCACCGCCCAGGCCCGCAGCGATGCCGCCGGCCACGTCGAGATCCGCCTTCCCCTGGAGCGCCTGGCCCCTGGCGACCTGGTCCTGTGGGTGGAGGCCGGGCTGGGCGGCAAGTCCGTCACCCGCAAGCTGCGCCTCCGCAAGAACGGCTAGAATCGATCCAAGATGCGCTTGTACCTCAACGGAGAAGAGAGGCAGGTCGCCGAAGGCCTGACCCTGGCGGCGCTGGTCGAGCAGCTCGGCTTCAAAGCAGACCGCGTGGCCGCGGAGCTGAACCGCGAGATCGTGCCGCGCGAGCGCTGGGCCCAGACCCTGCTGCGCGACGGCGACCGCCTGGAGATCGTCCATTTCGTGGGCGGGGGCAGGGAAGCGTCGTAGAATATGGCGATGCGCCTGCGGCCGGCTGTCGTCGCTCTCCTGCTCGCTGGGACACTGAGCGCCGCCGCCCAGCAAGGCCAGCCGGCCAACCCCGTGCCTCCGGTACCCTGCCGGGACCATACCGTCGACGAGTACCTGGCCGAGATCCACCAGCGGCACCGCAACAAGAATCCCCTGCCGGAGAACGCCTGCATCCTGGGCTGGTGCCGTCACCCCGGCGCGCCCGGGAGCGACCCCGTCTCGCACCCGCCCCAGGCCCCGCCCGTGGCTTCCACGCAGGCGCAGAAGGGGCCGCCGGGCGAGAGCTCCAGCCAGGCGGGTAACTCCGGTGCCGCCGAACTGCGCGACACCTCGCTCTACGACCCCATCGCGGGAGCCAAGAACGCCGAGGCCGGCGACTATTATTTCGACGAGAAGAATTACCGCGCCGCGCTCAGCCGTTACCAGGAGGCGCTTGGGGACAAGCCCGACGACCCCGCCCTCCACCTGCGCCTGGGGCGCACCTGGGAGAAGCTCAACGATCCGGCAGCCGCTTTTGAGCACTACGACGCGGCGCTGATCCTGGCGCCGGATGGTCCGGGAGCGAAGCCGGCCAGGGAAGGGCTGGAGCGCCTGCGCCCGCAGCTGGAGAAGGCGGGGATCGATACCGCCAAGATCCACGAGCGCAAGGCGGCGGCCATCGCAGCCTCCTGTCCTGCGGCGAAGCCCTAGCCCGCGGCGGGGGGGCGCCCCGCTCTCTCGCGGAGGGTTTCACGTTTCAAGTTTCAGGTTTCACGGGTTCCAGCCGGAAACGGGAAACCTGGAACCTGGAATCTGAAACGGACTGTTGCCTCCCCCGGTTCCCACCCCTCCAGAATTCCGCTTGACTCCTGACATTTCGTACCTAGAATGTTTCAAACAAATTCTCGGCTATGTGTTTGAAACAGGAACGGGGACGAATGGTTCAGGGCTACAGCTCGAAGCAGGTGATGGCGCTCACCGGGATCTCGGCGCGCCAGTTGCAGTGGTGGGACGAGCGCGGCATCGTGGTGCCCGCCCGCCACGGCCACCGCCGCCTGTACTCGGTGGAGGACCTGGCCGAGGTGGCGGTCATCACCGAGCTGCGCCGCCGCGGTTTCTCCCTGCAGCGGGTGCGCAAGGTGCTGCGCTTCCTGGAGCGCGAGCTGGGCCGGCGGCTGTTCCAAGCGGTCACCGGCACCGAATACCACCTGCTCACCGACGGCCGCCGCATCTATCTGGAGAACTCGGCCCGCCAGGTGATCGACATCCTCAAGAACGCGCGCCAGCCCATGTTCGACATCTGCCTGAGCGACACGGTGCGGCAGATCCGCGCCGACCTGCGCCAGGCGAAGAAGCACTCCGCCTCGACGCCGGCCGCGCGGGGGGCGCAGCGCGGGCGGGGGATCGCATGAGTTCCCGCCGCTTCCGCCTCGGCCTCGCCGTCCTGCCCCCGCGCGGGGGCGGCAGTCCGACCTTCCTCCGTCCTCTTGAGAGAGGCCCCGCCGCAGGGCGGGGCTTTGTTGCAGCATCCGATCGCGGAGTTCGGGGCCGCGACGGGCAGGCCCCACCACGGAGGTCCCATGGTCGCTGAACTGGAAGTCCTGAGCGAATGGATCCCGGAGCAGATGCAACCCGGCACCATCTTCGTGCTGGAGAACGCCGGCGAGATCGGCGACGAGCGCGATCCCTACTGGGCGGTGCTGGCCTGTCCCGACTGCGGCACCCTCGGCCTCATCACCCGCAAGCAGATCGCGGGGCTGCTGCCCGTCATCTGCGGCTCCGACCATTGCTCCGCCCAGTTCTTCATCCGCGACAGCGAGATCGTGCCCCGGCGGCCCAGCTAGGGGCGATCGGGTCAGCCGATCATCGGGTCATCGAGTCATTGAAAGACACCCGCCTTCTTCCTCTGCGTCCTCCGTGTCCTCTGTGGTTGAGAAGAACTAGCCCTTGCGCGCGGCGCGCTCCACCGGGATGGGGATCTGCTCCACGATGGAGATGCCGTAGCCCTCGAGCGCGGCCACTTTGCGGGGATGGTTGGTGAGCAGGCGGATGGCGTGGATGTTCAGGTCGGAGAGGATCTGCGCCCCGATGCCCACCTCGCGCTGGGTCTTGCGCTGGTGATCAGGGAGGTTGGGCTCGCGCACGTCCTTGTGGAAGGCGAGCACGGGCTTGGCGTCCACCTTCTCCACGGAAAAGCCCTTGGAGGTCTGGTGCAGGTAGATGAGGGCGCCGCGGCCGGCCTCGGCGATGGCGCGCAGGGAACGCTGCACGATGCTGTGACAGTCGCACCAGGTGGCTCCGAAGACGTCGCCCACCAGGCAGTGAGAGTGCATGCGCACCAGCACGGGCGAGCCGTCGTCGCGCTCCACGTCGCCTTGGAGCAGGGCGACGTGCGAATTGTGCGCCATGTCGCTTTCGTAAGCGATCATGCGGAAGTCCCCGTAGGGGGTGGGCAGGATGGCCTCGCCGATGCGGTGCACCAGCCGCTCGGTGCGCATGCGGTAGCGGATGAGGCCGGCGACGGTGAGCATCTTCATCTGGTGCTCGCGGCAGAACTCGGCCAGTTGCGGCACCCGCGCCATGCTGCCGTCCTCGTTCATGATCTCGCAGATCACGCCGGCGGGGACGAGCCCGGCCAGGCGTGCCAGGTCCACCGAGGCCTCGGTCTGGCCGGCGCGCACCAGCACCCCGCCCTTGCGCGCGCGCAGCGGAAAGACGTGCCCGGGGCGCGCCAGGTCGCCGGGACCGCTCTTGGGATCGATGGCCACGTGGATGGTGCGGGCGCGGTCGTAGGCGCTGATGCCGGTGGTCACGCCCTGGCGCGCGTCGATGGCCTCACAGAAGGCGGTGCCGTACTGCGAGGTGTTCTCCGCGGTCATGGCACCGATGCGCAGGTGGTCGAGGCGCTCCTCGGTCATGGCCAGGCAAATCAGCCCGCGCCCGTGCTTGGCCATGAAGTTGATGGCCTCGGGCGTGACTTTCTCCGCGGCCAGGGTGAGGTCGCCCTCGTTCTCCCGGTCCTCGTCGTCCACCACGATGATCATCCGCCCCTGGCGGATCTCCTCCAGGGCGGTCTCGACGTCGGTGAAGGGGGATGCGGCAGCCATGGCGTCCTCCCAGATTGTAGCAGAGAGGATGCACCATAAATGGTGCACCCGGAGCGCAAGACGCGGCGCCGGCCGCGTTCTAGCCATGACGCCGGCGCTGCGCGGTCAAGCGGCGCCGGGGAGGAGCGATTCATGCGCAACCGATGGAGCACGTTGACGGCCCTGGCGGCCGGCCTGTTTTCCGCCTGCACCTGGCTGATGCCGGCCGCGCCCGCCCAGGACAAGGGCGCCCAGAAGACCCAGAAGACGGTCG
>DATIWW010000212.1:0-2602 GCA_035519175.1 Terriglobales bacterium | reverse complement strand
CCATGCGCAGGCAGACGCGGGAAAAAGGCTTGGGGATGAGCATGGCGTCCCAGGAGTTGAGCGTCCAGCGGTCGGCCACCCCGAAGTGGAAGCAGACGATGGGGCAGCCGGTGTTGCGGGCCAGCAGCACGGGTCCGGGCTTGGCCACGAAGCGCGGGCCGCGAGGGCCGTCGATGGTGAAGGCCACGCTGCGGCCGGCGGCCAGTTCGTCGTGCATGCCCTTCAGCGCCAGGGCGCCGCCGCGCGAGGAGGAGCCGCGCACCGCTCCGAAGCCCAGCTTGCGCAGGATGCGGGTGATGTACTCGCCGTCGAAGCTGCGGCTGATCATCACCGAGATGGGCTTGCGCCGCCACTGCCAGCCGGCGGGAATGACGCACTGGTGCCAGAAGGCGCCGATCACGCCCAGGCCGAAACCTCCTTCCAGCGCGCCCTCTTCCAGCGACAGCTCGACGCGCAGGGTGGGGCCGATGCCGCGGATGAGCAGGTAGCCGCCCCAGGTGATCAGCCAGAGCAGGAGGCGCTGGCGCAGGGAGAAGCGGCGCGCGGGGGGGGCTTCGGGCTGGGGCTCGACGTGCGCGGGAGTGCTCACGGGGCGATTGTAACGGATAGCAGATTGAAGATTTCAGATTGCAGATTGGCTGAGGCGCCGCCTGGAGCGGGCTTCAAATCTGAAATCTGCGATCTTCAATGGCCCTAGGCGTACTTCAGCCACTTCCAGATCTCGGGCAGGGTGGGGCGCTTGCCGTACATGAGGATACCGATGCGATAGATGCGGGCGCAGAGCGAGACCATGCCGTAGATGGTGGCGATCAGCAGTGCGATGGAGAGCGCGACCTGCCAGGCGGGCGGCGGCTGCACCATGATGCGCATGTACATGAGCAGGGGAGCGAAGAAAGGCACCAGCGAGAGCCAGAAGGCAAGTGCGGAGTTGGGCTGGCGCAGCACCCCGAACATCATCAGGTAGGCGAAGAGCAGCGGCCCCACGACCACGATCTGCAGTTGCTG
Organism: Terriglobales bacterium; assembly: GCA_035519175.1. Classification (GTDB taxonomy): domain Bacteria; phylum Acidobacteriota; class Terriglobia; order Terriglobales; family Acidobacteriaceae; genus DASPRL01. The sequence continues at coordinate 1,597 of DATIWW010000212.1, read as the reverse complement.
GCCCTCCTGGTCGGTGTTCACCAGGGCCCCCAGGGCGGCGTACATGGAGCTGTAGAGAAGGTAACCCAGCAGGAAGAAGACGGCGAAGAAGACCAGTGTGGCGGGCGGGATGCTGACGCCCTTGAGCACCTGGCTGGCAGCGAGCGCGTAGGGGCCGCCCAGCACCGCGCCCAGCGCCGCCCAGATGGCGATCTGGGTCAGTCCGACCGCGGCCACGCCGATGATCTTGCCCGCCATCAACTCCTTGGGGGTGAGGGCGGAGAGCAGGACCTCCATCACCCGCGAGTTCTTCTCCTCGAGTACGGAGCGCATGACGGAAATGCCGTACACCAGCACGGTGGTGAACAGCATCGCTCCCAGGATGAAGGTGAAGATGAACATGAACTCGCCGCTCGCCTTCTTCTCCCCGGTCTCGACCTTGACGCTGACCTTCTGCATCAGGTCTTTGGTTTCGTCGGGACCGATGCCGTGGGCGGTGAGGCGCAACTGCATGCGGGCCATGGTGACGGCGGCCTGCAGCGCGACCCCCTCGAAGAAGTCGCTGACGTTGCGGGCGGTGTAGGTGACGGAGCGGGCGGCGAGGGCGTCATCGGTGGCCCACAGGAAACCGTCGAGCTCGCCGCTCTTGACCTTGGCGGCGAGGGCGGCGTGCTCGGCCTCGGTGGCGGTCAGGTCCACGTCCACCGCGTACTTCCCGCCGATATCCTGGGAGCGCTCGGCGAGCTGGGAGCGGATGGCGTCGCCGGTGGCCTGGCTGGAGGCCACCACCACGATGTGCGTGACCTTGCTGCTCTTCATGGTCGCCATCTTGGTGGGCAGGAAGATGCTCAGCCCCATCACCGCGGGGATGAACATGGTGGTGAAGATGAAGGCCTTGGTGCGGACCTTCTCCAGGTATTCGCGCTGGATCACCAGCCAGACGTTACGCATCGGTCTTCCCCACCACGTCGATGAAGATCTGCTCCAGCGAGGGCTCGACCATCTCGAACTTGTAGACTTTGGCGCCGGCGGAGACCTGGTGCAGGAGCTGCTGGGCGTCGGCGCCGGGGGCCAGGCGCACCTCCACGTAGTTGCCGTAGTCGTTGAAGGACTGGATGAGGCCGTTGCTGCGGAGGAAGCTGCCGTCGCCCTCGTACTCGATGTGCACGTTGTTGCGTCCCCAGCGCCCCTTGATCTGCTTGATCTCGCCCTCCAGCACCTGCCGGCCCCGGTTGATGAGGCAGATGGAATCGCACATGCGCTCCACCTGGTCCATGCGGTGGGTGGAGAAGAGGATGGTGCGGCCGGCCTGCTTCTGCTCCAGGAGGACGTCCTTGAGCAGGGTGGCGTTGACCGGGTCGAGGCCGGCGAAGGGCTCGTCCATCATGATGAGGGCGGGCTCGTGCAGCAGGGCGGCGATGAACTGCACCTTCTGCTGCATGCCCTTCGAAAGCTCTTCGATCTTCTTGTCCATCCATGCGCCGAGTTCAAGCCGCTCACACCAGTGAACAGCACGGCGACGGGCCTCCTCCCTCGCGACGCCCTTCAATTCCGCCAGGAAGACCAACTGGTCCACCAGCTTCATCTTCTTGTAGAGTCCGCGCTCCTCGGGCAAGTA
>DATIWW010000211.1:0-2324 GCA_035519175.1 Terriglobales bacterium | reverse complement strand
TGATTTGCTGACGTCTGACGTCCCACGTCTGCCGTCTTGTTTATGCCTGACTTTTTGCTCGAGATCGGTTGCGAAGAGATTCCGGCGCGCATGCTGGATGCGGCGGCGCAGGAGTTCGCCCGGCGCGTGCGCGATCTGCTCGAGCGTGAGCATCTCGCGGACGCCCCCAAGCTCGAGAGCTTCTCGACGCCGCGTCGTTTGGCAGCCTCGGTCCATGCGGTGTCTGGCAAGCAACTGGATGTAACAGAAGACGTTACGGGCCCATCACTCAAGATCGCCTTTAAGGACGGAAGTCCTACTCCCGCGGCCGAAGCCTTCGCCAAAAAAGTGGGCCTGCCGGTGGACAAGCTGGCGAAGGTCACGACACCGAAGGGCGAGTACCTGACCGCCAAGATCACGAAGAAGGGCCGGACTGCTGCCGAAGTCCTGGCGGAATTCCTTCCCGGCGAGATCGCCAAGCTCTACTGGCCGAAGAGCATGTACTGGCGCGCCGGCAAGCCCGAGCGCTTCGTGCGCCCGGTGCGCTGGCTGGTGGCCCTGCTCGACGGGGAGGTCGTTCCCCTGGAGTTCGCCGGCATCCGCGCCGACCGCATCTCCCAGGGCCACCGCGTCTTCGGCAACCAGGTGAAAATATCGAAAGCGGGGGAATACTCGATGGCCCTGGCCGAGGCCCGGGTGATTGTCCATCCCGCCGCCCGCGAGCAGAGGATCCGCAAGGCGCTCGACGCCGCCACCCGCGCCGTCTCAGGCGCCCGCTGGCGCGAGGACAAGGCCCTGCTCGAGACCGTGGTCAATCTCACCGAGTGGCCCTCAGCCATCCTCGGCAACTTCGACAAAGAGTTCCTCGCGCTGCCCGAAGAGGTCCTGGTCACGGTCATGCGCGACCACCAGAAGTACTTCGCCCTCGAGGACGCGCACGGCAAACTGGCGCCGCACTTCCTGGCCGTGCTCAACACCGAGGGCGACCCCTCGGGCATCATCCGCCACGGCAACGAGCGCGTGCTGCGCGCCCGCTTCAACGACGCCCGCTTCTTCTGGGAGACCGACCAGAAGCGTCCTCTGAAGGACCGCGTGGAGATGCTGAAGCACGTCACCTTCCAGAAGGACCTGGGCAACTATCACGAGAAGGCGGAGCGCGTGGCGCGCCTGGCCAATGAACTCGCTGCCGACCTCTCTACCGCCGGCGTGAAGCTCGACCGCGGAGCCGTGCACCAGGCGGCGTGGCTGGCCAAGACCGACCTCACCACCGAGCTGGTCAAGGAGTTCACCGAGCTGCAGGGCGTGGTAGGCGGGCTTTACGCGCGCGCCCAGGACCTGGCTCCGGCGGTCGCCAATGCCATCTATGACCACTACAAGCCCGAGTCCATGGACGACGCCGCACCCCACACCCTGGAGGGCGCGGTGCTCTCCCTCGCCGACAAGGCCGACTCGATAGGCGGCATGTTCGCCTTGGGCTTACAGCCAACGGGCTCCAAGGACCCCTTCGCCCTCCGCCGCCAGGCCAACGGCATCGTGAAGACCCTGGCCGAACACAAGCTCCGCCTGCGCTTGACGGCCATCTTCAAGGCTGCGCTCGAAGGCTACAAGAGCGCGGAGGCCGCGAAGAAGTTCAAGACCGGGGACTACGACTCGGCCATCGCCGCCTTCTTCCGCGAGCGCCTTGAGTTCTACCTGCGCGAATCGCTGGGCCTCGCCTACGACGTGGTCAACGCCGTGCTGGCCGCCGGCGCCGACGACGTGGTGGACGCGGTGGCCCGCGCCCGCGCCGTCACCGAGGTTCGCCCCTCCGACGACTTCGAGTCCATCTCCATCGCCTTCAAGCGCATGAAGAACATCCTGCGGCAGGCGCGGGAGGAGAAGAAGCAGGTCGCCGACCACCTCGACCCCAAACTCTTCGAGGAAGAAGCGGAAAACGCCCTCGCCGGGCAGCTTCCCCACATCGCCGGGGTGGTGGAGCGCCACCACGCCCAGGGCGACTATGCCGCCGCGCTGCGCGAGATCTCCCGGCTGCGGCCCCTGGTGGACCGCTTTTTCGACAAGGTCATGGTCATGGTCGAGGACGAGAAGGTCCGCGCCAACCGCCTGGCCCTGATGGAGAAGCTGGTGAGGGATTTCTCCATCATTGCCGATTTTGCCGAGATCGTCACTGAACGCAAGGGCCCCTAAAGGTTCATAATAGGGAGTTCAAATCGCTCTCATGGAAAGCAGGTACTTATGAGCACGCAGACTCTGCCCGAAACCCAGGCCCCGGAAACCGCGCAAGCCACCCAGTACGTCTACTTCTTCGGCGGCGGCAAGGCCGACGGCAGCGGCAAGATGAAGGA
>DATIWW010000210.1:0-4627 GCA_035519175.1 Terriglobales bacterium | reverse complement strand
GGATGGCGGCTTCGAAGGCGAAAGGTCTAGAGCTTGGCGCGCAGCAGGCTGATCACGTCGTCGGCGGTGATCACTCCGGTGAGGCGGCCTTGGTCGTCCAGCACGGGCAGCGTGACCAGGTTGTACTTGTCGAAGAGGGCGGAGACTTCCTTCTCGTTGGCGCCGGCGTTGCAGGAGAGCAGGGGCTCGGACTGCAGGGTGGAGAGGCGGGTCTCAGGCTTGGCCAGCACCAGGCGGGCCAGGGGCACCGCTCCTACCAGCTTGTCCTGGCCGTTGACCAGGAAGATGGTGCTCAGGCTCTCCACCTCGCCCTCGAAGTGGCGCAGGTGCTCGATGGCCTCGGCGACGGTGGCGTGGGGCGGCAGCGCCAGGTAGTCGGTGGTCATGCGCCCGGCGGCCGTGTCTTCCTCGAAGCCCAGCAGTTCCGCCACCTCCTGCCGTTCGGCCGGCTGCATCTCGTCCAGGATCTCCTCGGTGGTTTCCGAGGGCAGGTCGGCCAGCAGGTCGGCGGCCGCGTCGGGGTTCATCTCCTCCACGATGTCGGCGGCGCGTTCGGAGTCCAGTGACTCGACGATGGAGACCTGCAGCTTGGGATCGACCTCGGCCAGGGCCTCCGCCGCCACTTCCTCGTCCAGGGTCTCGAAGACGGCCTCGCGCTCGGCGGGCGCCAGCTCTTCCACGATGTCGGCGATGTCGGCGGGATGCAGCCGGGCCAGGCGCTCGTGGGCGATCTTCAGCTTGACCCGGCGCGCCGGGTCGGTCTCGATCAGGTCCACGAACTCCCAGGGGATGGTGCGGAGCGGGAGCTTGGCCACCAGGGCATTCAGGGCGGCGCGCGGCACGATCCCCTTGAGCAGGCGGCGGATGGCGCCGCGCATGCCCACGTCCACCTCACCCACCTTGAGCTGCACGTGGTGGTCGACCTGCTCCTCCAGGAAATCCACGTCGTTGACGCGCACCACCTTGCGCCCGTGGACGTCGATGATCTGCTGGTCGAGCAGGTCGCGCTCCAGGAGCAGCAGGCCTTCGGTGGAACCGTAGAAGGCGGGCCACTCGGCGGCCTCGGTGGCGGCCCGCAGCCCGTGGTGATCGAGAAGTTCGACGCTGGCCGAGGCCAGCAGGCGGTCGCCGGAGCCCGTGCGCACGATGAAGCTGGCGACCCGGACGGGGTCCTCCTGCGGGCACAGCGCCACCTCGCGCACACGCCCGCGGCTGGCTCCGGAGGAATCCTGCACGGGAGCGCCCAGAAGCTCGGAGAGGGCCAGCAGCGCCACTGCGCTGAGAATACCCAAGACCGCAGGCGGAATCCACCGCTTGTCGCGCGGCGTGCTGCCGAAGGCACGGGGCGCGGCGGGAAACCGCCTCCCCGAAGCCGCCCACGGTAGCTTTCGGCCGGGGGTTGCACTATCCTGTCCCTGCGCCGGGATGCGGCGGGGGACTATTCGTTGACATACCTGGCTTGTGGAAGGCAAACTACCGGATTCCTGAAGAGGGGGCGGCGCGGGGTTGCGCCGCCGGACCACGCTCCACCACCAGGCCAGGCAGCGGACTCGAGCGCACGGTGAAAATCCATCAGGCGGTGCGGACATCGGCAAGATGACGGGCAACCGGGTTTCCTACACCCTGGACTCAACCCTGGACAGCGTGAACACCGCCGAGGAAGCGGCGGAACAGTTGGCTGCGAAAGCCGGCTTCTCCGAGGAGGAGTGTCAGAAGATCTCCATGGCGGTGCGCGAGGCCGCGGTCAACGCCGTCCTGCACGGCAACGCCTATGATCCCAACAAGAAGATGACGGTGTCCTATGAGAATACGGGGGAGTCGCTGGTGGTGACCATCGCCGACCAGGGCCGGGGACTGGATCCCAAGGACATTCCCGATCCCCTGGCCCCGGAGAACCTGCTCAAGCAATCGGGGCGCGGCATCTTTCTCATGCGTTCGTTCATGGACGAGGTGCGCATCCGCACCCTGCAACCGGGAACCGAGTTTACCCTCATCAAACGCCGCGGCCCCGCCGCGAAGACCAAGGAGGCTTCCAAGTGACGATGAAGGCCAGCACGAGACAGGTGAACGGGGTGACGGTCGTGGACCTGAGCGGCCGCATCACCCTGGGCGAGGGCAGCGTGATCCTGCGGGACACGGTGCGCGACCTGGTGGGCAAGGGCAGCAAGAAGATCCTGCTGAACCTGGGCGACGTGACCTATATCGACAGCTCCGGCATCGGCGAGCTGGTCAGCGCTTTCACCACCGTGCGCAACCAGGGGGGCGAGCTCAAGCTGCTCAACCTCACCAAGAAGGTGCACGACCTGCTGCAGATCACCAAGCTGTACACCGTCTTCGACGTCAAGGACGACGAGGCGACCGCGGTTTCGTCCTTCAAGTAGGCGGGGCGCGGCGCCCACCGGCCCTCCGCCTTTCCCGGTGGCGCGAGGCCTTTTCCCCAGCGGACGCGGCCACCCCGGCCGCGTCCAGGAGTCTGCCATGCGCATCACACGACTGGACCAATCCCAGGTCGACGGCGAGAGCCAGGCCATCTACGAGCATTACCTCAGGGTCCGCGGCAACGTTCCCAACATGTTCCGCACCGCGGCCCACCGCCCCCAGCTCCTGAAGAGCCTGATCGCCCACTTCCGCACGGTGATGGAGACGGGCACGGTGGAAACCAAGCTGAAGGAGCTGCTCAGCGTGCGCGTCTCCCAGATCAACCGGTGCGAGTATTGACTGGCCTCGCACACCGTCTTGGCAAGACGGCTGGGTTGGAGCGATGATCAGCTTAGCCACCTGGCAGAGTACGCCGGGCGCGCCGACTTCAGCGCGCGCGAGAAGACCGCGCTGCGCTTCGCCGAGCGCATGACCACGGACTCCAACCACGTGGACGAGGATCTCTGGGCCGACCTGCGCCGCCACTTCGACGAGGGCGAGGTGGTGGAGCTGGCCGCCGTCATCGGGCTCTTCAACTACTTCAACCGCTTCAACAATGCCCTACAGGTGGAGCCTACGAAGTAGCTCTTCTCCCCGGCAGGTCTCCGCCGGTTCCCGGGGAAAGGCCGAGCCCGTCCGGTGCTGCCTGCTGCAAGGGTTCGCTCTCTGCTTCCTGTCCACGCTGGCCATCGCCGCCTGCATTCCCATTTCCCAGGCTCCGGCCAAGATCGGGGCCGACGCCTGCGTCACCGGCACCGTGGTCAAGGTCGAGGAGAGCGCGAAGGGCGGCGCCTGGTTCCTGGATTTCTGCGAGGACTACCGCCAGTGCCCCTTCACGGTGGTGGTCTTCACCCGCGACCTGAGGGACGTGGGCGACGTGCGCCGGCTGCAGGGGAAGACCATCGAGGTCTGGGGGCGCATCCAGAATTACGGCGGACGCGCGGAGATCATCTTGCGTAACGCGCGCCAGCTTCGCGGCGAGGCCGCCAAGCTGCCTCCCCTGCCCCGGGATTATGACGTGACCCGTCGCGGGCGCTACAGCGCCACCGCTCCCAGCGCGCCCAAGCCCAAGCGTCCCACCGGCGGCGCCAGCAAGACACCCCCGCTGCCCGGAGCGCCGGGCAGCACGCCTCCTACCCCTGACGTGGAAAAGCCCGAGTCGCCGCGCTAGCCGCGCTCACACCATCCCGCGCCGCAATTCCCTCAGGGAATACAGAGTGCCGCGCCACAGCACGCCACCGCGCGCCAGGGTCAGGAAGGCCGAGCGCACCAGGATGTAGGCGAACATGAGCGCGCCCACGGGATTGCTCACGAAGTAGAGCGCCGAGATGGGCGAGTACCACGACATCCCCAGATAAAGCAGGGCGATGGCCAGCACGGCCAGGCCGTAGCCCAGCCGCGCCCAGCCGTGCACCAGCGCCAGCCCCAGCCACGGGCCCACGTTCAGCACCAGCATGAGGAAGGCGGCGCCCAGGGTCTTGGCCAGGTTGAAGTTCATCACCGCGAAGGCGTTCTTGGTGAGGTTGTGGACCACGCCCAGGGCGCCCGGGGCCCAGTGCAGACAGATCAGGTCGCGTCCGAAGGCGACGTTCTGGCGATAGCCGTGCTCCTTCACCATCTGCCCCAGCTTCAGGTCGTCCACTACCGCCAGGCGCAAGCGCTCGTAGCCGCCGACGGCGTCGTAGACCGAGCGGCGCACCAGGTTGAAAGCGCCCGCCCCCAGGTGGTCCTTGGTCTTCGGATCGGAGACCTTCCAGGGCCGGTGGCCGAAGGTGAACATCACCTGGAAGAAACCGATCATCATGCTCTCGCCCGGCGTGGCCGTCTCCATGGTGGGCAGCAGGACCAAGTGATCCAGCCGGTTCTGTTCGACGCAGGCCATGGCGCGGCGCAGGGTGTCGGGGCGGAAGAAGATGTCGCCGTCGGTGAACAGCAGCCACTCGCCCGCGGCCTGGGAGGCGGCCGTCCACATGGCGTGGGTCTTGCCCAGCCAGCCGGGCGGCAATTCCGTCACGTGGATCACCTTCAGCATCGAGGATGGGGGCGCGGTCGCAGCCACCTGGTCGATGATCCGCCCGGTGCCGTCGGTCGAGCGGTCGTCCACCGCGATGATCTCGTAGCCGGGATACTCCAGGACCAGCAATGACTGCAGGCAACGCGCGATGGCCTCTCCCTCGTTGCGCGCCGGAACGATGATGCTTACGCGCGG
>DATIWW010000209.1:0-2884 GCA_035519175.1 Terriglobales bacterium | reverse complement strand
GCTCGGGATCGATATGATTGAAGACCTTCAGCGTCACTTCACGCAGGTCTTGCACGTCCACATCTTCATCCACTATCACGATGCACTTGGTGAACATGGCCTGGCCCAGCGACCAGATGGCGTGCATCACCTTGCGCGCCTGCCCGGGGTACGACTTCCGGATCGACACGATCATCAGGTTGTGGAAGACGGCCTCGATGGGCAGGTTGACGTCCACCAGTTCGGGGATGGTCAGCCGCATCATGGGCAGGAAGATGCGGGCCACTGCCGTGCCCATCCAGGCGTCCTCTTGCGGCGGCTTGCCCACGATGGTGGTCGAGTAGATGGGGTCCTTGCGGTGGGTGATGCAGGTGAGATGGAAGACCGGGTAAAGGTCGGGGAGCGAGTAGAAGCCGGTGTGGTCGCCGAAGGGGCCCTCGGAGCGCAGTTCGTCGAGCTTGACGTAGCCTTCCAGCACGATCTCGGCGGTGGCCGGGACCTCCAGGTCCACGCTCTCGCACTTCACCAATTCGACCGGCTTCTGGCGCAGGAAGCCGGCGATCAGCATCTCGTCCACCTCGGGGGGCGCGGGCACGATGGAGCAGAAGGTGACCACCGGATCGGTGCCGATGGCCACCGCCACCTCGAGCTTCCCTTCCGGAAGCTGCCCCACGGGCAGCGCCGAGCCGCCGGAGGTGCGGGCCATGATGTCCACCGCTGCTTGTGTGGCACAGCCGCCCTCGGCTGTGCTCGCGGCGGCGCGCAGGGCTTCGCGGTAATGCTCGGCCGCCACCTTCTGCCGCTGCCAGTGCATCCCGGTGGACTGTCCGTCGTAGACCTGCATGCGGTACATCCCGACGTTGCGCTTGCCGCTGCGCGGGTCGCGGGTGAAGACGCAGGGCAGGGTGAGGAAGCGGCCGCCGTCCTGGGGCCAGCACTGCAGCACCGGGAAGTAGTTGAGGTCGAAGTTCTCGCGGCGGATGACTTCTTTGCAGGGGCCGCTGCTCACCGTCTTGGGAAAGAACTTGCCCAGGTCGGCGAGCATGGGCAGCATCTTGAGCTTGTCGAGCAGGCCCTGGGGCGACTGCACGTCCAGCAACTGGCGCAGGCGGTCGGCGACCTGGTCGAGCGACTCCACGCCCAGGGCCAGGTTCATGCGCCGCGCCGAGCCGAACTGGTTGATGAGCACCGGGCGGCCGGGGTGGCCTTTCACGTTCTCGAAGAGCAGCGCGGGGCCGCCGGGAGCGGGCTTCGAGCTTTTCGAGACGCGGTCGGTGATCTCGGCGATCTCCAGGATGGGGTCCACCCCGGCGCGGATGCGCTTCAGTTCGCCCGCAGCGTCGAGTGCCGCAACCCATTCCCTCAGGTCTTGGTAGGCCAATGGGCCTCCTTAGGTCCTTCGACTCGCGCTTCGCGCTCGCTCAGGATTTCGGCAGCGGGCTCCCGCTTCGCTCACGCCCGCTGGACGCCTCAACTTTCTCCAGCGCGGCGATCCACTCTCTGAGGTCGTTATAAGCCACGCGACTCTCCTGCACTCGCTTGCTAGGAACGACGCACGATTATAACGGGCCCGGGGCTTTCTCTGTGTCTCCGCGCCTCTGTGGTGACCGTCACTTCCGCGTGTAGCGGTCGCGCTGGAAGTTGTAGTAGACCATGCCGTAGCGGTTGTACCAGTCGAAGTCTCCGAAGTTCTGGCGCTCGCAGTCGCCGATGGCGATGAGGGCCTCGTTGCTCATGCTGAGCAGCTTGGTCAGGTTGCCGTCATAGACGTCGTAGAAGTGCTGCCGCGCCTGGTTCATGGGCTCGTTGGGATTGGATTTCTGCACCGTCCAGGCCAGCTTGGCGTAGGGGCTGAGGCCGGCGGCCGCGTCCGCCAATTCCAGGATGCGCCCCGTCTTCAATTCCGTCTGCTTGTAGATGACGTACATGTCCTCCAGCAACTGGCGCGACTTGTCCAGCTTCTTCTGGGCGTCGGCGAAGCAGGCGCCGCACTGCGGGTTGTGATAGCAGCGCGAGGGCAGCAGCGGCTGCCCCGGGGGATTGTAGTTGGGCTGCACCGCGGCCTCGCGCGGATCGATCAGCCCGAACTCCTCCATGAAGTCGAGCAGCAGCTTGACCCCGGTGACGGCGGAGCCCGCCGTCTTGGAGGGATCGAAGCTCCCTTCCCCGCCGAAGCCGCCGAACTTGAGGGCCTCGGGCTCGCCCTTGATGCCGGCCTTCTCCAGTTGCTCCAGCTTCTCGCGCAGCTTCTGCAGGGCCTCGTTGGTCTGCTTCCAGGTGTCGGCGGGCGGGACATTGCGCGGGATCATGGCGCTGGTAGCGGCGGGCTGCTGCGCCGGGGTGGAGCGCGCGCCCAGGCCCAGCACCACCAGCACGATGGCCGCTCCCTTCCGCTGCCCGCGGAAGAGGAGCACGATGATCACCACCAGCGCCAGCAGGATGCCTCCCAGCAGGATCATGACGGGCAGGCTCCAGGGGCTGGCGGGGGGCGCCGCGGCCTGCGTGGCCGCGGAGACGGGGGCGCTGGGTGCGGCCGGAGCCGCCGTCCGGGTCACCACCGGCGGCGCGGCCGGATACGAGGTCACCGCGACGAAGGCGTCGGGGGTCGGGGTCTCGGCCGGCGGCGAGATCCAGGTCATCAATTGGTACTGCGCGCCCGCCTCCCCGGTCACCTGGAAGCGCACCGAGTCGGCGGTGCGGAAGCGCACGGTCAGCACCCCGCTGGAGTCGGTGGGGCTCTGCACCAGCGGCTGCGCCATCCCTTCCTTGAAGATGGAGAGTTGCAGGGGCTTGCGGGGGTCGGCGGCCGCCAGCGTCACCTGCATGGGCGACATGATGTTCAGATTGTTGACCACGAAGCGGACGCCGTCAGGGCCGGTGGCGCCGCCTACTACCGAGAGCTTGC
>DATIWW010000208.1:0-5634 GCA_035519175.1 Terriglobales bacterium | reverse complement strand
GTTGCGAACGATGCGCTCTCCCAGCTGAGCTATAGCCCCACAGCGCACATTTTATCATTTACTGATTTATTCATTGATGGATTGAGGGTCCGGATACTTTTACCGTTCACCAGGCCGAGCCAGCCTGGAAAATCAATAAATGAGCAAATCAACAAATCAATAAATCCCCTATCCCGCCAGCTTTGCCGCCGCCTTCTCCAGGATCCCCGCCAGCGCCCCGGCCTCCGCCACGCCGCCCTGCGCCATGTCCTGGCTTCCGCCGCCGCGCCCGCCCGCCGCGGCCACCGCCTCTTTCAGCAGCGCGCCCATGTTGTGGGGCAGACCCGGGGTCTGCGCGAAGACCAGCGTGGGCTGTCCCTGGGCGCAGGCCAGCAGCGCCACCGCCGGACGTGTCTCGTCCGCAGTGAGCTTCTGCGCCAGCAGCTTCAGGAAGCCGGCGTCGCGCTCCGGGAACAGTTTGACGATGCGCCGCGCGCCGCCCGCCGCCGGAGTCTCGGCCAGCAGGCGCTCGGCGCGCAATCCTGCCACCTCTTCCAGCAGGTCGCGCTCCCGCTTCCCCGCCGCCTTCTGCTCCTCCTGCGCTTTGCGCACCTGCTGCGGCAATTCCCGGATGTGCGCCGAGTAGATGGCCGCGGCCTCGGTGAGCGTCGAGAAGTCCCGCCGCGCCGTGGCCACCGCCCGCTGCCCGCACACGAACTCCACCCGCACCCCCTGCTTCACGTTTTCCGTCTTGCGCAGCAGGATAGGCCCGACCTGCCCGGTAGAACGCACGTGCGTACCCCCGCAGGCGGTCAGGTCGAACTCCAGGATGTCGAGCAGGCGCAGCAGCTCGCGCCCCGACTTCATCTCCGGGAGCTTGCGCACCCCCAGCATCGTCGCCTCTTCCAGATTGACGAAGCGCACCTTGACCGGGCGGTCCTCGCTGACCACCTGGTTGGCCAGCCGCTCCGCCTGCGTCACCTGCTGCGCGCTCAGCGACTTGGTCTCCAGGTCGAGGGTGCAGGATTCCGCGCCCATGTGGAACGAGACCGTGGGCATCTGGAAGAGGCGCAGGAAGGCCGCCGACAGGATGTGCTGGCCGGAGTGCTGCTGCATGTGGTCGCGGCGCCGGGCCGCGTCGATGCGCCCGCGCACCGCCGCGCCCTTGCCCAGCGGCGCCAGCGGCGGCGCCTCCAGGTAGTGATAGATGACCCCGGCTTCGTCCTCGGCCACTTCGGCGACGCGCACCGCGCTCGCCACGTCGCCCGCCGGGGCCAGCCGCCCGCTGTCGGAGAGCTGCCCGCCCGAGGTGGGATAGAAGGCAGTGCGGTCCAGCACCACCGCCAGCCTCCCTGCGTGCTCGCCCACCTCCACCACCTTGGCGTCGAAGTCGTAGAGGAAGGAATCGTGATAGTAGAGGCGCTCGGTCATTTGTTGATTTGCTGATTTATTGATTTGCTGATTCCCCCGCGCCCGCGCATTCGGCGCCGCCCGATATGTCCTTCAATCAACAGATCAAGACATCAATCGATGAATAAATCAATAGGGCCCGATGATCCCGCCGATGTGGCGCTCGCCGCTGGCCGGCGTCTTCGCCTTCAGCGCGGGCGCGATCACGTCGATGTACTTCAGCCCCGAGCCGGTGTTGAACAGCACCACCGTATCCGACGGCTTGAGGAACTTCCCGGCCAGCAGCTTCTTGTAGGCGGCCAGCGAGGCCGCACCCTCGGGCGCCGCAAAGACGCCCTCCTCCGCCGCCCACTCGCGCACGCACTCCAGGATCTCCTCATCGCCGACCGCCACCGCCGCGCCCCGGCTCTGCTTCAGGATGTCGAGGATGATGTAGTCGCCGTAGGCCTTGGGCACCCTCAGCCCGGCCGCCAGGGTGCGGGCGTGGGCCCACGCCTCCGACACCGGCTTGTGTTCATCCCATGCTTTAGGGATAGGCGCGCAACCGCTTGATTGCACACAGATCATCTTGGGGCGCTTCTGCCCGCGTTTCAGCCAGCCCAGGGCCTCCATCTCCTCGAAGGCCTTCCACATCCCGATCAGCCCCACCCCGCCGCCGGTGGGATAGATGACGGCTTCGGGCAGCCGCCACCCCAGTTGCTCGGCCACCTCGTAGCCCATGGTCTTCTTGCCTTCCACGCGGAAGGGCTCCTTCAGCGTGGAGATGTCGAACCAGCCCTCCTGCTGCTTGCGCTCCCCCAGCAGGCGGGCGCAATCGGAGATCAGCCCGTCCACCAGGGTGACCTGCGCCCCGTAGCTGCGGCACTCCACCAGGTTGGCTTGGGGGACGTCCTGAGGCAGGAAGATGTGCGCCTCCAGGCCGGCGGCCGCGGCGTAGGCAGCCAGCGCGCTGGCGGCGTTGCCCGCCGAGGGAATAGCCAACTTCTTCAGTCCGTAGGCGCGGGCCATGGTCACCGCCGCGCACAGCCCCCGCGCCTTGAACGAGCCGGTGGGATTCAGCCCTTCGTCCTTGATGAAGACGTGCTGGTATCGCCGGCTGGGCAGCATGGGCGTGAAGCCCTCGCCCAGGGTGACGGGCGGAGCGTCGGGCAGCACCGCCGCGTAGCGCCACATGCTGCGCGGCTGCTCCGCCAGCTTCGCCCGCGGGAACTTCTTCTTCACCGCCGCCAGGTCGTAGCGCACGTAGAGCGAGCCCGCGCACTGCGGGCAGACGGTCTGCGGCTTCTCGGGGGACACCTTCTCCCCGCACTTGGAGCACTCCAGGAAAGTGATCTTGGCCATAGGCGAACGACCGCGGGCGCGGGCCGAACTAGCGATTGTACACGCGGCCCCGGCCGCGCTTCAGCCGGCGTTGGTCAGGTGGGAGGAACCCCGCAGCTTCTGGTCGAGGAAGACGATGTGCCCGGTCTCGAACTGCGCCAGTTCGGCGTAGAGCCGCGCCATCGGAGGATCGCTGGCGCTTTCGGCCAGGCGCTGGTAGAAGCGGCGGGCGTGCTCCTCGGCGGCCAGGGCCACGCGCAGCGCGTTGACCCGGCTGATGGTGCCCACCCGCATCCGGCCGATGGAGTAGATGTCGCCGTCCTCCAGCCGCGGGAACTCGATGGCGTCGGCGATCTCGCTCGGGGTCAGCAGGCAGAGCTGCTTCTCGTAGCGCTCCAGGTAGGAGGCGCGCAGTTGGGCGCCGTGCCGGTCCTCCTCCTCCGCCATCTCGCGGAAAGCCTGCGCCACCTGCTGCGAGTCGGGGTCGCTCAGCTCCTCGAACATCTCGGCGTAGTTGCGGTAGAGGCGCCCGTTGCGCTCCTCGATGGTGATGGCGGCGAGCAGGGTCTCCTGGGGCGTGAGTGAGGCGAAGTCGCGGCTCATGGTGTGGGGGGCGGCGTGCCCACCTGGCGTGTGCCCTGGCCCCGCGACAAGGTGGGGTATGGCATCAGGGCTCGGGCACACGCCAGATGCCAGGCCACGGACACGTTGGGCAGAGAAGGCGTGGCCGGCATCCTTTCGCGGTGGGCGGGCGAATGGCAGAGATCGCTGCTCGGTCGTTCCGCCACGTCCTCCTTGTAGCCCGGCCGCCGTCCTTCTGGCTGTGACCTTCATCACGCGCCCGCGTGACGAAGCCGCCCGCGCCTTCCCCATCCCCGCGCCCCGGGGTACCAGAATCACCTCGCCCTGTGACAAAGGTCACAGCGTCCTGCGACATCCCTGCCTAAGCTGGGAGTCGTACCGGCGCCCCAGGGACCAGAGAAGCCCGCGGCGGCCGGATGGAGGTTAGGGGTATGGCCCACGACGACCGCGACATCCTCGACGTCCTCAAGTTCGAGCTCACCTTCCTCGAGCAGGGCGGCTACGGCCGCTCCGTCCGCACTCCCTGGAAGCCCACGCATTCCTTCCAGGACTCTCTTAGCTGCCTCAACTTCGGCGACCCCGAGCGCACCCATCCCTGCGAAGAGTGCGTGCTCATGCAGTTGGTCCCCAAGGAGCGCCGCGGCGAGAGTGTTCCCTGCCACCACATCCCCCTGAACCCGCAGGGGGAGACGGTCGAGACCCTGGAGAACCAGGAGAACCAGCAGGTGATGGAGGCGCGGCTGGAGCAGTGGCTGCGCGCCACCATCGCGCGCCTGGAATCTGAGCGCGCCGCCAAGACCGCTGCCAGCCACTTGGGATATCCCGCGGTGGAAGGGCACGGCTTCAGCCGTGCCGGAAGAATCGCGGGTAGGACATGCGCCGAGTGAGCCCGCAGCGTCAGCGAGGGCGGAGCGAGGCGCTCGCGGCCGGAGCATCATGAACACAGGCAAAGTCATGGTCGTTCGCGAATGGGACGCCGAAAGCTTCCACCGCCGCGTGCTGGAGCTGGAAGCGCAGGGCTACGTCGCCCGCCGCGACACCTACAAGATCACCCCCGAGATGCATCCCGAGACCGGCACCATCATCCACCTGCACACCATCGAGCTCACTCCTCCCGAGGAGAAGGAGAAGTAGCCCCGCACCGGCCGCTCACTTCTTCAGCTCCGCCGTCCAGTTGGTCACCAGGGTCAGGGGCGCGGGGGCGCTGTCGCCGCTGAGGCGGTTGAGGAGGAACCTCTGGTCGTCGCCCGAGACCGCGAACGGGCCGTCGGGCCCGGAGACCGCGTTGAACTTGAAGAGGGCGTGGGGGACTCCCAGGGCAACACTGGCCCCGCTCTCGCCCACCTCCACCGCCATCATCTGCTGGTCGAGGGTGGCGAAGATCAGCTCCTTCCCGTCCTTGCGCCAGTGCGGCAACTCCCCGCCTCCGCTCGACACCTGCCACTTGCCCTCGCCCGCGGGGAAGGGGCGGATGTACACCTCGAAGCGCCCGCTCTCGTCGCTCATGTAGGCCAGCCATTTGCCGTTGGGCGAGATCATCGGCACCACTTCGTTGAACTCCGTGTTCGCCAGCGGGAACGGCTTGCCGTCGCCGAACATGGGCAGCGCCCACACGTCGTTCTTGGTGTTCGACTTCGCATCCACCCGGTTGTAGGCGACGTAGCGCCCATCCCCCGAGACCGAGGAAGGGACCTCGCGCACTTCCGGGGTCTCCAGCAGCTTCTCCGCGGTGCCGCTGCCGTCCGCCGCCTTGCGGTAGAGGTGCGGCACTCCCACCCAGTTGGCCGCGAAGACCAGGGATTTTCCGTCCGGCCACCACACCGGCAGGTTATCCCCCTTGCCGTCGAAGGTGATGCGGCTCCGCGTCTTCCGCTCCAGGTCCACCACCCAGATATCGTAGCTGCCCTGGTCATTCTCCAAGGTGACCGCCAGCCTCTTCTCCTCGGGGGAAAGCGTGGGAGTAAGGTAGCGGGCGCTTTCCGGGAGCACCAGGTCGCCCGGCTTGCCGTTGCGGTCGTACCACACCAGTTGCGAGCCGCCGCCCACGGCGCCTCCCTGGTAGAGCAGCACCCCGTTGTCGGAGGCAGTGAAGATGCCGCGCCACGTGCCCGTGTTGACCGCCACGTGCTCGGCGATGGGCATGGCGTCGCCCGCCAGCTCCAGCTTGCGCGCGTTGAAGGGTTGCGCCATCAGGGTGCCGTCGCGCACGAACAACAGGTAGCCGGGGGGCGCGTAGATGGCGTTGGAGGCGTTGTGCAGCAGCAGCTTGCGCTCTTTGCCTTCCAGGGAGGCGACGTACACCGCGCTGCTGGCGCTGGACGACCCGTGCGCAAAGTACAGGAA
>DATIWW010000207.1:0-2580 GCA_035519175.1 Terriglobales bacterium | reverse complement strand
CGCCGCCACCGCCGGCCACACCAGCGCCAACAGCAGGACCACCGGCAACCACCCGCGCTGCAGATTCCGCCTCACCGAGCCTCCTTGCCCCTCCCACGAGGGGTCCTGCCTAGTTTAGATGCAGGGAAAAGTCCTGCCGCTCGTCGCCGTCCAAGTGGACCCTGGCTTCCCCCTTGAGTTTCTTCTTCTTGTGGGTCTGCGCGTCCACCATCTCGGCCTGCCCGGTGACCAGGTAATCCGCCGGCCCCGGCGGCACCCGCTGCGCGAACTCCCCGCGATGGTCCGAAATCAGCTCCCAGTTGGGGCGCCCCTTGCCCGCGGGATGGATCTCCACCCTGGCCCCGTAAAGTGGAAGGTCATCGGGCCCGTAGGCGGTCCCGAAGAGCAGCCCATAGTGCTTTGGCGGTTCCCGGCGGCGGTCCTGGCCGTGGCCCGCGGCCGCCAGCCCGGCCAGCAGCAGCAGGAGCAGGAGCGCAGAAGCGGAGCGGACCCTAAGCCTCGTCGCCATCCTCATTCTCCGTCTCCTCCTCCTCTTCTTCCTCCTCCTCGTCCGCCACCCGCGAGAGTTCCAGCGGGTTGGTGGTCACCACCTCGAACTCCGACCCGCACTCGTCGCAGGAGACGATGTCGCCCTCGTCCACCTCGTCTTCCGCGATATCCAGGTTGCTCTCGCACTCCGGACACGTGACCATGATTGCCTCCCTGCCTCCGGGAATCTACCTGCTATATTTAGATGCCCTTCCCGGCGGGCGTCAAGGGACTCCCGGCGCGGGGCGGGCATCTTCCTCTTCCCGAGGTGAAGCGATGCTGGTGCGACTCTCTTTCCGCGCGGCGGCCGGGAGCTTCTTCACCGCCACCGCGCTGCTGCTGGGGCTGGTGGGCGCGGCCGCGGCGCAGACCCCGCCTCCTGCCCGCCCCGCCCGCAAGGCGGAACTCGATCCCCACATCGTGGCGGCGCTCAAGGCCGTCTCTCCGGTGCAGATCAAGGCCGACATCCTCAAGCTGGTGAGCTTCCACAACCGCAGCACGCTCTCGCCCGCCACCCCCGAAGCCATCCAGTCGGGCCGCGGCATCGGCGCTGCCCGCGAGTGGATCAAGTCGGAGTTCGAGCGCTACTCCCGCGAGTGCGGCGGCTGCCTGGAGGTCAAGACCGAGAGCTACCTGCAGCCGCCCGGCGAGCGCGTGCAGAGCCCCACCGAGATCGTGGACGTCTACGCCGTGCTCAAGGGCACCGACGAGGCCAACGCCGGCCGCATCGTGCTGGTCACCGGCCACTACGACTCCCGCAACAGCGACAACTACAACACCACCGACGCGGCCCCCGGCGCCAACGACGACGGCAGCGGCACCGCCGTCTCCCTGGAATGCGCCCGCGTCCTCAGCAAGCACAAGTTTCCCGCCACCATCATCTTCCTCACCGTGGCGGGCGAGGAGCAGGGCCTCTACGGCTCGAAGCACTTCGCCGGGATGGCCAAGGACGAGAAGTGGGATCTCGAGGCCGTGCTCAACAACGACATCGTGGGCGGCAACCGCACCCCCGGGGACAAGCTCCAGGACCCCAACATCGTGCGCGTCTTCTCCGAGGGCGTGCCCGACGCGGCCAGCGAGCGTGATCTGCGCCTGCTGCGCGCCCTGGGCGGCGAGAACGACTCCTCCTCGCGCGAATTGGCCCGCTACATTCGCGAGACCTCCAAGCTCTACCTCGCCGGGCCCTTCGCCCCCAAGCTCATCTTCCGCCGCGACCGCTACCTGCGCGGCGGCGATCACACCGCCTTCAACGACGCCGGCTTTGCCGCCGTGCGCTTCACCGAGTACCGCGAGGACTTCAACCACCAGCACCAGAACGTGCGCACCGAGAACGGCGTCGAGTATGGCGACCTGCCCAAGTTCGTGGACTTCGACTACGTGGCCAACGTGGCCCGGCTGAACGCCGCCACCCTGGCCTCGCTAGCCTCCGCCCCCGCCCCGCCCGCCAACGTCCGCCTGCTCACCAAGGGTCTGGAGAACGATTCCACGCTGACCTGGGAGGCTTCGCCCGGCGGGCTGGCCACCGGCTACGAGGTCGTGTGGCGCGCGACCACCGCGCCCTACTGGGAGAACGTCGTGCCCGTGGGCAACGTCACCCGCTACACCCTGAAGCAGTCCAAGGACAATGTGATTTTCGCGGTGCGCGCGGTGGATAATATGGGACACAGGAGCCTGCCGGTGGTGCCCTTGCCCGAGCGGTAGGCTGAGCCCGTGAGCATCTACGACCGCAAATACATGCGCCGCGGTTCCGGCGGCGGCGGAGGCGGAGGCAGCAGCCTCTCCTTCTCCTTCCCGCCCTTCACCAAGGCGGTGAAGTGGCTCATCATCGTCAACACCGCCGTCTTCCTGGTCACGGAGCTGCTGAAAGGTGCGGCTCCCTATGCGTACGGCTGGACCATCGCCGTCTTCGGCCTCGTTCCCGCCGCCGTCGTGCACGGCTACATCTACCAGCTCGTTACCTACTCGTTCCTGCACTATGGCGTCCTCCACATCCTCTTCAACCTGCTCTCGCTCTGGTTCATCGGGGCCTACCTGGAGATGGACTGGAAGGCC
>DATIWW010000206.1:0-4118 GCA_035519175.1 Terriglobales bacterium | reverse complement strand
CTGCTCGACACTAAGAGAGATATCGACCACAGAGGACACAGAGGGACACAGAGGAATCTGGAATATTGAGTAATTGGGTAATCGGGTAATTGAGTAATTCGCGAGCCGAGCACGCGTGTGCAATTACCCGATTACTCAATTACCCGATTCATCAATTCCGTGCTTCCGTGTCCTTGTGGTCAAAGATCACATGATGGCTGTCGGCGGCGCCGGATCTTCCGGGCGCCCGGCGCTGGCCAGGGGCAGCTTGATGAGCACCACCACCAGCACGGCCAGCCCGATCAGGCCGGAGACCCAGTTGTTCCCCAGCGAAAGCTGGAAGAGGGTGCCGGGTCCGCCGCGCGCCAACTGGCGCGCGATGATGGCGGCGATCACGATGCCGCACAGCGCCTCGCCGGCGATCAAACCGGAGGCGGTCAGCACCCCGGCGTTGTCCACGCGGGCCTTCTGGGCGTCGTTGAAGCCGCGGCGGTCGCGCAGCTTGTCGGTGATCCAGCGGATCACCCCGCCCACGAAAATGGCGAAGGTGGTCTCCAGGGGCAGGTACATGCCCACCGAGAACAGCATGGGGCTCTTCACCTGCACCATGACCATGGCCAGGCCCATCAGGATGCCCACCACCACCAGCGGCCAGGGCATGTTGCCGCCCACGATGCCCTGGGCCAGCATGGCCATCAAGCCGGCCTGGGGCGCGGAGAGCGCCGGGCTGCCGAAGTGATAGGCCTTGTCCAGGATGGCCAGAGGGAAGAAGAGGACCAGCGAGGCCACCACGATGCCGAAGATGTCGCCGATCTGCATCTTGGAGGGCGTGCCCCCCAGGATGTGGCCGACCTTCAGGTCCTGCAGCATCTCGCCGGCCACGGCGGAGGAGACGCAGACCACCGCGGCCACCCCCAGCACCGCGGCCACGCCGCCCACTCCAGTCACGCCCAGCACCACCAGCAGCAGCGCCGCCACCACCAGGGTGCACAGGGTCAGGCCGGAGACGGGATTGTTGGAAGAGCCGATCATGCCCACCAGGTTGCCGGAGACGGCGGCGAAGAAGAATCCGAGCACGATCATGACCAGGGCCGCGACCCCGGCCCCGGCGATCACCTTGGAAGCCGTCAGGGTGCCGGCGCCCGCGATGAAGAAATAGTAGAGAGCGAACATGGCCACCAGCACCGCCCCTACGCCCAGGAAGACCACCTTGGCGTTGAGGTCGCGCTCGGTGCGGTCGGTGGCGGCGTGCGCGGCCGCCGACTTCTTGAGGTCGGAGACGGCGCGCTTCATGCCCGCCAGGAGCTGCGCGCGCATGCGGAAGAGGGTGAAGGTGGCGCCCACCAGCATCCCGCCCACGGCGATGGGGCGCACGATGGAGTACCAGACGCCGCCCGCCATCGCCGCCCAGTCCAGGGTGGTGCCCTTGGGCGCGCTGGCCTGCAGGCTGGGCCCCAGGAAGTAGACCAGGAGCGGGACCAGCAGGCCCCACGCGATCACGCCGCCGGCGAAGTTCAGCGCCGCCAGCCGCGGCCCGATGATGTAGCCCACGCCCAGGTACGCCGGGCTGATGGCCGGGGAGTTGAAGACGGACATGCCGCCGGTGGCCACGGTGGGCGCGCTCGTTCCGCGCCCGATCTTCAGCCCGCTCAGCATGGCGGGGATGCGCACGGTCACGCTGCGGATGTACCAGAACAGGTTGATCTGCGAGAGGAAGTACATCACCGCGCCGAAGCCCATGTTGGCGAAGAGGATCTTGGCGGCCGTGCTGCCCTGCTGTCCGGCCTTATGGATCTGCGAGGCCGCCACCGACTCGGGGAAGGGCAGCTCGGGGTCCTCGACCATCACCCGGCGCAGCAGGGTGACGAAGAGGATGCCCAGGGTGCCGCCGATCACCATCAGCGCCACCGACTCCCAGTAGCGCTCCGGGCCCAGACCGGGCCACAGCCCCGCCAGCACGAAGGCCGGAATGGTGAACACCGCACCCGCCGCCACCGACTCGCCGATGGAGCCCACGGTGCGGGCGATGTTCTCTTCCAGGATGGAGCCCTTCATCAGCCGCAGCACCGCCATGGCGATCACCGCCGCGGGATAGGTGGCGGCGATGGTCATGCCCGCCTTCAGGCCCAGGTAGGCGTTGGCCGCGCCCAGGACGCCGGTCATCAGCATGCCCAAGAAGACGGCGCGGAAGGTGAACTCCTTCATCTCCATGGTGGGAGGAACGAAGGGGACGTGTTTCTTGGGAGGAGCAGCGGACGCAGCGCTCATGAAGGCAGCCTCGCTAGGGAGAGAATGACTTCCGCTTCCAAGGAGCCCCGGCAGGGTAGCACGCTGGGGCGGCGGTTTCCAAGCGCAGCGGCGAAACCCTCACCACCACGGACACAAAGGGAAACACCCAGGACACCGAGGACTCACGCAGACCGGCCGGCGATTGCGCCGCCCCTTCTCCGCCCGGTATACTGAAATGCCAATCCCCCTGCACACGGCAGCCCGGGCCGCAAAGGAGCAGGGGTG
Source organism: Terriglobales bacterium (assembly GCA_035519175.1). Classification (GTDB taxonomy): domain Bacteria; phylum Acidobacteriota; class Terriglobia; order Terriglobales; family Acidobacteriaceae; genus DASPRL01. Next base: position 1,625 of record DATIWW010000206.1, on the reverse strand, counting down.
TGGGAGGGTCGTCTTCAGTTCGGGTGACCTAAGTCGCTTGCGGAAGCAGAACCCGGGGAGGTTCTGGGTCTTTTCGGCGCTGCGGGGGGCGGCGGAGAGCCTGTTCGCCACCCTGTTCCCGTCGGATTGCCGTCTGTGCGGCGCTCCCCTGAGCGAGATCTCGCGGCTGCCCGTCTGCCGCGCCTGCCTGGAGTCGGTGCGGCCGGTGGGCGCCGCCACCTGCTGGGTGTGCGGCGAGCGCCTCTTCGGCCCGCATCCCGTGGGCGAAGACGGCCGGCTGCGCTGCGGCGTCTGCCAGCGTTTTGAGGCGCCCTTCGTCCGGGCGCGCGCCTACGGCGCCTATGACGGCCGCCTGCGCGAGCTGATCCACCTGCTCAAGTACGAGCAGGTGCGTCCGGCGGCGGAGGTCCTGGGCGGGCTGCTGGCGCAGGTGCTGGCGGCGCTGCTCGAAGAGACGGGCCCGGAGCCCGCGCTGTTGCTTCCGGTGCCGCTGCACTCCGGCAAGCAGCGCCAGCGCGGCTTCAACCAGGCGGAATTGCTGGCGCGCGTGGCCTTGCGCCGGCTGCAGCGGGATGCCGCCACCGCCGGGCGCCTGCGCCTGTGCACGGACGTGCTGGAGCGGCGGCGCGCGACCGAGTCGCAGACCGGATTGACGCGCCACCAGCGCCGCGAGAACATGCGCAGCGCCTTCCGCGTGCTGCGCCCGGAGGAGATCGCCGCCCGCACCGTGGTCCTGGTGGACGACGTCTTCACCACCGGCACCACCGTGAGCGAGTGCGCGCGCCTGCTGCGGCGCAGCGGCGCGAGCCGCGTCTGCGTCGCCACCGTGGCCCGCGTGCTCAAGGCCGAGCCGGCGCGGGTGGAGCGGAAGGCAGAGGCCGAGGAGCCGAGCCGCTCCCTGGCGCGCGCGGCCGGGGCATGAGCTGAGGGAGATGTCGGGACAGGAGCACAATCCGGGACCCAGCCTGCGTCACCACGGGGCGGGGCCGCAGCGCGGCGGCCACGGCTTCCAGCCCATGCACGCGCCCGTGCTGGTGCTGAACGCCAGCTACGAGCCCATCAACATCTGCGCCGCCCGTCGCGCCATCGTGCTGGTGCTGAAGGGCGTGGCCATGACCGAGGAGGAGAACGGACACTTCCTGCATTCGCAACGCGTGGCCTTGCGCCTGCCTTCGGTGATCCGGCTGCTCGAGTACCGCCGCATCCCGCACCAGAGCCGGGCGCTCTCGCGGAAGAACATCCTGCTGCGCGACCGCAACACCTGCCAGTACTGCGGCGCGGTGCTGGCCTCGAGCGAGCTCACGCTCGACCACGTGGTGCCGCGCTCCCGCGGCGGCCTTTCCACCTGGGAGAACCTGGTGGCCTGTTGCCATACCTGCAACCGGCGCAAGGGAAATTCTCTGCTGGTGGAGACCGACCTGCGCCTTCTGCGGGAGCCGCGCCCGTTCACGCTGCACACCAGCCGCCACATCATGCGTATGATCGGACACTCCGACCAGAAATGGCGGAAGTATCTGTTCTTCTAGTTTCGGGTTTCGAGCCCAAGGTTTCAAGAAGTCGCGGAGGCCTATGGCCTCCGCGTTTGGCTTTTGCTCATTGCTGCTTCACTTTTTCGGCTCTTCTTT